>JBEKVL010000495.1:0-5428 GCA_049514055.1 Tepidisphaeraceae bacterium
CTCCGTGGGCGAAGCGTCCTTGTAGACGACAACAGCCGGATCGGCCAGAACGCCGCATGTGGCCAGGGCAATGACAATGGCAACGGCAACGGCCGACGCGAATTTCGCGAAGTGGCTTCTCATGTTCCTTCCTCGTTGAACTGCGGCAGGACCATCCAACAGCGGTTACTGGTCTGCGGGGCGAACCGTTGCGATGGCGGTCGTTATGGTTTGGAAGTTGGCGGTTGCCCTCGCCGCCAATACAATAGATGCCCATGAGACCCAAACCCAATCTGCTCCGGGTAACCTGCGCCGCCCTGCTCCTCGCCTTCCTCGCCTCGCCACTCATTGCCGCCGACAAGGCGCCCGGCAATCCGTTCGAGAAGGAGATCCAGGCCTTCGAGGCGGCCGACAAGAAGAACCCGCCGGAACCAGGGGCCATCGTCTTCATCGGCTCCTCCACGTTCCGCATGTGGAAGACCATGGAGCAGGACTTCCCCGAGCACCGCGTGCTCAATCGTGGGTTCGGTGGGTCGCAGATGGCGGATGCCGTCTATTTCGCGGATCGGATCGTAATCCCCTACAAGCCCAAGCTCATCGTCGTGCATGAAGGCGGCAACGACATCAACGCCAAGAAGACGCCCGAACAAGTGCTGGCCGATTTCAAGGCGTTCGTGGCCAAGGTCCGCGCGGCCCAGCCGAATGTGCCGATCGCGTTCTCCTCGATTCCGCCAGCACCCGTCCGCTGGTCGCAGGCCGACACGATCCGAAAGGCCAATCAGCTCATCAAGGACTACATCGCCACCGAGAAGAACATCGTCTACATGGATATCTTCGACGCCCTGCTCGGCCCCGACGGCACGCCCAAGGAAGACCTGTTCCTCCCAGATCGCCTGCATCTCAACGCCGAGGGATACAAGATTCGCGCGGCCCTGACCCGGCCGCATTTGGGACCGGCGATGAAGAAAGCCGCCGGGGAATGACGAAACTGCCACACATGTCGGACCACCATTGGCTCCAACTCTCCCTCGCCGCCGGCCTTGGGCCTGTCCTCATCCGCCGCCTCGTCGATCGCGCCGGATCGGCCGAGGCCGCCTGCGCCATGAAGGCCAACGATCTCCGCGAGATCGAAGGCATCGGCACCGCCAAATCCGCCTCCATCGCTGAGTCGCTCCGCCAGGCCGCCGATGATGTGCCGGAACAACTCGATGCCGCGCAAAGACTCGGCGCCAGCATTCTGACCCCCGACTCCCCGGAATACCCCGACCTGCTCAAGCAGATTTACGATCCGCCCGTGGTCCTGTTCTGCCGAGGCACCTTCGAGCCACGCGATCTTCTGGCCGTCGCCATCGTCGGCAGCCGCCGCTGCTCGATCTACGGCCGCGAACAGGCCGAGCGATTCGGATCGCTACTGGCCGGCGTGGGCATCACCGTCATCAGCGGCGGGGCGCGCGGCGTGGACTCGGCCGCCCATCGTGGCGCATTGCGGCACCCCGCCGGCCGGACGTTCGCGGTCCTCGGCTCCGGCCTCGATCAGCCATATCCGCGGGAGAATGCCCCGCTCTTCGATCAGCTCGCCACGCGCGGCTGCGTCATCAGCGAGCACCCCTTCGGCACACCGCCCGAAGCCCAGAACTTCCCTCGCCGCAACCGCATCATCTCCGGGCTTTCGCGCGGCGTGCTGGTCATCGAGGCCGACGAGCGCTCCGGCGCCCTGATCACGGCCCGCGTCGCCGCCGACGACCACAACCGCCCCGTCTTCGCCATCCCCGGCCGTATCGACAACCCCATGGCCTCCGGCACCAACCGGATCATCCGCGACGGCGCCACGCTCGTCACCAAACTCGACGACATCCTCGCCGAACTCGGCCCCCTCCCCGACTCGATCCTCGCCACCGAATCCCCGCAAACCGTGGCAGACACTCCGCGCGCGGTCTCCGCTCCGTCATCGCTCACTCCGACTCAATCGCAAATCCTCGCCGCCCTCAGTGCCGACCCCGTCACCATCGACCAACTCGTCGAATCCACCAGTCTCGACGCCGGGACGCTGCTGCGCGAACTCACCTTCCTGTCGCTCAAGGCCCTTGTTCGCCGCGCCGACGGCCAGACGTTCCAGCGACGGAATTAGCCATCGACACAGCCGGTTTTCCCCACTTCGTGCCTGCGTGCCTTGGTGCCTCTGTGCCTTCCTCACCCCATCGGCATCACCGCCCGCAACCGCGCGATCGTCCCGGGCAGGATCTCCAGCGCGCGATCGAGTTCCGCATCCGTGGTATACCTCGACAAACTGAACCGGATCGCCCCGAACGCGATCCGGTGGTCGATCTTCATGGCTTGGAGAACGAACGACGGCTCCATGCTCCCGCTGCTGCACGCCGACCCGGCCGAGGCGCACACGCCCTGCTCGCTCAACGCCAGCAAGATCGCCTCCGACTGCAACGCCGTGAAGGAAATGTTGGTGGTGTTCGGGACGCGCCGCTCCCGCCGGCCGTTGATGTGCGTGTCGGCGATGCGCTCCAGCACCGCCTGCTCGAATCGGTCGCGCCTGGCCGCCACGGCCGCCAGGTCCGAGAGGTGCGACACGCCGATCTCGGCCGCCTTGCCCGCGCCAACGATCCCCGGCACGTTCTCCGTGCCGCCGCGGCGGTTGTTTTCCTGCGGGCCGCCGACGACCAATGGCCGGAATTTCAACCCCCGGCGCACGCAGATGACGCCGACACCTTTGGGACCGTGAAATTTATGCGGCGCGCAACTGAGCCCGTCAATCCCGAGCGCCTTCACGTTCACGGGCAGTTTGCACATGACTTGCGTCGCATCCACATGCAGTGGAATACCCCTCGACCGGCACATCGGAGCGATATCCTCAACGGGAAACAGCACGCCCGTCTCGTTGTTGGCCCACATGAGGCTCACCAGCGCCGTCTGGTCGGTGAGGCTCGACCGCAACTGGTCGAGGTCCAGGTCCCCCTGCTGGTTGACCCCGACGTACACCACCTCGAAACCCTCGACCACGAGTTGCCTGCACAACTCGCGGCAGGCCGAGTGCTCGACCGTCGATGTCACGAGGCGTTTACGAGGCGCCCGCCCGGCCAGGATGCCCCGGATCGCCGTATTCACGGCCTCCGTCCCACCGCCCGTAAACGACACCTCGCCCTCGCTGCACCCCAGCAACGCTGCGGTCTGGCCCCGCGCATTGTCAATCGCGGCGCGGGCCTCCTGTCCAATCCGGTGGGCGCTCGATGGATTGCCGTAGGCGCTGGTGAGATACGGCATCATGGCTTCCAGCACCTCGGCCGCCAGCGGCGTCGTGGCGTTGTTGTCGAGATAGATCACATCCATATAGCCATGGAAACGCCCGCTCGCCCGCAAAGTCGCACCGCCCGGACATGGCCTCCGCGGCAGCGGCAATCGCACGTTTCTCCAACTTTCAATCTTTTCGAAACTTCCGGAGACAATTCACGCTCTCATGACAGCGCCAATATACTATCCACATGAGTCTGGCAGTCATAAACGACATTATCCGGGACGAAATGGCGGCCGTCGAGGAACGCTTCAATACCGAACTGTTCTCCGACCTGACCTGCGTCAATACCCTGATACGCCACGTCGCGCGCTTCCGCGGAAAGATGCTGCGCCCCATGCTGCTCCTGCTCTGCGGCAAGGCTACCGGCACGCTGAGCGACGCCCACATCACCCTCGGCACCGTCGTCGAGATGGTCCACATGTCCACCCTGGTTCATGATGACGTGCTGGACGAGGCCGAACTTCGCCGCAAGGGTGCGACCATCAACCACCTCCGCGGCAACGAGGCGGCCGTCATGCTCGGCGACTACCTCATCAGCCACAGCTACCACCTCTGCTCAAGCCTCGACTCGCAACACGCCTCCCGCCTGATCGCCCGCACCACCAACCAGCTCTGCGAGGGCGAACTGCTCCAGATTCACAACCGCCACAACTACGCCCTCGACGAGAAGACCTACCTCGACATCATCACCCGCAAGACGGCCGTCCTCATCGCCGCCTCCTGTGCCCTGGGCGCGCGTTACGCCGGCGGATCCCCGGCCGTCGTGTCGGCCGCCGAGAACTACGGCCTGTGCCTGGGCATCGCCTTTCAGATTCAGGATGATATCCTCGATATCGTCGGCGAGCCCTCGCAGGTCGGCAAGACGCTCGGCATCGACATCGAGAAAGGAAAGATGACCCTGCCCATGATCCATTTCATGCGCACCGCCCCGCGCGAACACCGCGACCTCCTCCGTTCACTCCTGGACGGGGAAACGCACGACAAGGCCGACAAGATCCGCAATCTGGTTCTCCCCTCGCAGTCACTTCCCTTCGCCCGCAACCGGGCTCACGAATACGTCGACGAAGCCCGCCGATCACTCGAAGCCCTCCCTGACAGCGAACCCCGTCGCGTGCTCGACATGCTCGCCGACTTCGTCATCAACCGGCCGCTGTGAGTGTGTTCGGAGTTCACGCTTTAGCGTGTCTTCATGTGGTGGAACCCACCAGACGCGCTGATGTGTGAACTCCGAACAGTCAGATTCACACCCCATACGCCTCCTTCGTCTTCCGCGCCAGATGGTCCAGCAGCGGTTTGGCCACGAGCGCCCGGCCGGTGACGCGGCGGACCAATTCACCGGCCGAATATCGTTTGCCGTGACGATGGATCTTCTCCCGCAGCCAGCCCAGCAGTGGCTTGAAGTCGCCAGCCGCAAACGCCTCCTCCAGCCCGCCGATGTCGGCCTTCGCCTGCGCGTAGAACTGCGCCGCATACAGATTGCCCAGCGTGTATGTCGGGAAGTAACCGATGGCTCCGTGACTCCAATGGATGTCCTGAAGGCACCCCTGCGCATCGTTTGGCGGCGTGATCCCCAGGTAGTCCCGTGTCGTCCGGTTCCACACGGCCGGAACATCCTTTGTTGACAGGCTGCCGGTCAGCAGGTTCAACTCGATCTCGAACCGCAACATGATGTGCAGGTTGTAGGTCACCTCATCCGATTCCGTGCGGATCAGCGATGGCTCAACGTGGTTCACCGCCCGGAGCCACTGCTCCGGTGACACACCGGCCGCCGCCTGCGGAAAGGCCGCCTGCAATTTCGGGAAGAAGAACTTCCAGAACGGCCGCGAACGCCCGACGAGATTCTCCCACATGCGCGACTGCGACTCGTGAATACCCAGCGAGATCGCCTGCCCCAGCGGCGAGCCCCAGTGTTCCCTGGGCAGACCCTGCTCGTACAGACCGTGGCCGGACTCATGCAGCACGCCGAAGAACGCGTCGCCGAAATAATGCTCGTCGTAGCGCGTGGTCATGCGGCAGTCGCCCGGGCCGATGCCTGTGTTGAATGGATGCACCGACACGTCCAGCCGGCCGGCATCGAAATCGAAACCGATCTGCTTCGCGGCCTCTCGCGCAAAAGCGTTCTGCGCGTCGGCCGGGTAGCGCCGG
>JBEKVL010000496.1:0-5428 GCA_049514055.1 Tepidisphaeraceae bacterium
TGGCCACTCACATGTACTCACGGAAAGTTGCCACATGCTCATTCACACATGTCTCAGACTTACTGCCGCCGGACTGATGGCGTTGTCTCTCTGGATGGGTTTGCAGGGCGGATCGAGTGCGCAAGCGGCCGAACCTGGGGCCGGCGTGGTTACGCTCAGCAATGACGAGGTGCAGCTAACGGTGGACCCGGCGCTGGGGCGGATCACGGAGTACGGTTTCAAGGGCGGCAGGAATGTTTTCTGGGAAAATCCCAAGGCGGTTGAGTTCGCGCCCAAGTTCGACGGCTGGCTCAACTGGGGCGGCGACAAGGTGTGGGTCTGGCCGCAGGATGACTGGAACTGGCCGCCGCCAATTCCGGATCTACCGCACGAGGTCAAGAAGAACGGGAACGTGATCGAGATGATTTCGCCGGTGGTGCCGCGGTATGGCATCCGCATCGCGCGGCGGATCGAACTGAGCGAACAGGGGACGGAGGTGACAGTGAAGAGCCGTTTCATCGCGGCCGGGAAAATGCCGGAAGGCGTGCCGCTCGGGGTCTGGTCGGTGACGCAGGTGCCGGCAACGCCGCTCGTGCTGGCGCGGGTGACGGGCAAAGGCGGAGAAATCCGCCTCAACCACATCGGGGACACCAACATCGGGCATGAGAAACTGGCCGACAACCTCATCTGGCTGAAGCGGCCGGGCACGAAGGCGGGCAAGGTTGCTCTCGATGCCGACCTGCTGGCGGCAGCCTATGACGATTACATGCTTGTGCAGCGACAGTACCTGCAATCGCCGCCAGTCGGCGTATTACGGGGGGCGACTCGCGGGCAATTCTACACACATCCAGACAACGCCGACAACCTGCCGGCAGGGTGGCCAACGTACATGGAACTGGAATGGATCACGGCGAGTGCGCCGCGGACTGAGGTGGACAAGGTGGAGTTGAAGGTGGTCTACAAACTGGTGAAGCTTACGCGTGGGACGACGGCCAAGGAACTGGCGGAGCTGGTGGGGAAGATGTAAGGCAGTTCCAAAGTCTCCCTCATGCGATCCACGCCCTTGGACGTTTGAGCCCGCTGAGGACTTCTTTGATCACCTTGACGTCTTCCGTGATGTTGAAGTCGAACATGCCCACGGCCACAAAGTCGGCGCCGTTCTCGAAGGCATAGGTGAATCCGGATTTCGGATCGATTGCTCCTGCGGCCAGAACCTTAAAGGCAATCCATGGTTGTTTCTTCTTCGACATGAACGCTGCCGTCTCCTCCGGGTCGATGCAGAAGATAGGTACGACTGGGTTCCGTCCGCGCATCCGCTCCCTTTTGTTCGCCAGTGGCTGCGTCTGCCGCCAGAGCACTGTCTTCCAGACAATCCGAAATCCTTGTCAGTGCCAGTCCCGTGAGTATGGACCCGCCGAGAAAGGTACGGTGGTTGGTCGTTGCCTGATCCTCATGTTCGGTCGGGTACGCATATCGGTGGATATTGCACGATCCACATGGCGTTGACAGTTTACGCTAACTAACGCACCTCCCTGCTGCGTTTGTCGTGGAATCAATCCAACCTCGATTCGGCACCAGGATATAGAGAGTCATGACTTATCATCAGATCAAGCATCCGAAGTCGAGGGCGTCATGAGCTTACCCACTCGTCTGACTCTGCTCGCGGCCTGCCTTGCCGCATTTGTCTCGGCTTCCGCGCTGGCGCAAGCCGCAACCGGCACGCCGGCGTTCTCTTACTCCAACCCGCTGGACTTCAAATACGACCAGGGCCAGACGGCCAATCGACGGGAAGTCCGTGACCCCTGCATCATCCGGGAAGGCGATACCTACTACCTGGTCTTCACAATGTGGCCGTTCAGCAATCGCGAGGAGCGGCGGCTGTCGGAGCCGAACCAGGGTGGCTCGCCGGGCATCGCGCTTTACTCCTCGAAGGATCTCAAACACTGGCAGTTTGAAAACTGGCTTGTGAAATCGTCTGAACTGCCGATCGACTGCCCCCACAAGAACCGATTCTGGGCTCCAGAGATCCACAAGATCAACGGCAAATTCTACGTGATCTTCACCGCCGACAACTGGATCGACGGCAAGTACAATAAGCAGGGAAAATGGGGCTCCGCGGGTTATTCGTTCATTGGTGTGGCAGAAAAGGTCACCGGGCCTTATCAGCACATCACCTATGTCGAGGGAGGCACCTGCGACATGACCTTGTTCGCCGATGGCGACGGACGCACTTATGCGATCAAGCCCAAGGGAGATGTGTTTCTCCAGCAGATTGACCTGACGCAACTCGAGCAGGGCGAGGTTCGCTTTGTCAGGGCCGAGCAGCGCGTGGTGACGGCAAAGAACGATGACATCGGGCTTGCGACATCGCCGGAATATCTCGAAGGGCCATGGCTGGAGAAGATCGGCCGGCAGTATTGCCTGTTTTACGCCGCGATTTACAAGGACAAAGCGTTCCCCGATCAGTTGGGCTACCGCACCGGCGTGGCGTATGCCGACAGCATGGCTGGGCCATGGCGAAAGGATCCACGCGGCGCCGTTTTCTTTGGCGGGCACCTGGCCGTCTTCGACGGCCCGGATGGCCGAAAGTGGTTTTCCTATCGCAACGAGAAGGATGATAAGCACCGGGGCCAGCTCTGCCTGGACCCGATCGACCTTGATGCGCAAGGCCGCGTGCAATCGCGCGAAACGCTGGGCGTTGTGAACGCCGCGCCAGCAGTGTGGCGCCCGGCGCAGGGGCCGCTCATGACTCGATGGGCCGCCGACGTATCTCCCACCAACGCGTTGCCGGAATACCCTCGCCCGCAGTTGGTGCGTAAGGAATGGATGAATCTCAACGGCCTTTGGGATTACGCCATCACACCGAAGGCCGACGAGCGCCCGCCCGCGGTTTACGATGGGAAGATTCTCGTGCCGTATCCGGTTGAGTCGGCGTTGTCCGGGGTGATGAAGGCGCTTCAGCCCGAGCAAAAGCTTTGGTATCGCCGCACGATTGACGTGCCTCCGGCGTGGCTCGACGGACGCATCAAGCTCCACTTCGGCGCGGTCAACTGGACCGGCGAAGTATGGATCGACGGCAAATCCATTGGTCGCCATCTCGGCGGTTACGATGGCTTCACGTTCGATTTGAATCTTAAGAATATCCTCACCAAGGCCGGTCCCCACGAAATCGTGGTCGGCGTGAATAATCCCGTGGACAAAGGCTGGCAGGCGCGCGGCAAGCAAGTGCTTCGTCCGGGAGGCGCCGCCTATACGGCCAGTTCCGGCATCTGGCAGACGGTATGGTTGGAGCCGGTTCCAAAGTCCGCGGTGGACAACCTCACGCTCGTTCCCGACCTGAAGGGCGGAGCGCTGCGCATAATGGTGGACGGACGGCTCGTGCCGACCGCGCCGCTCAAGGTCGTGGCCACGGCCTATGACGGCGCCAATGCGGTCGCCTCGGTCGAAGGCGTGCTCGGCTCCGAATTCGCGCTCCCTTACCTGACCGACAACCTTGTCAAATTCTACAAGGCCACCCTGGCTTGGACCTCGACCGATCTCACGCTCGCCATTCCCAAGCCCAAGGCGTGGTCGCCGGAGTCGCCTTTCTTGTATGACCTCAAAATCGAGCTGAAGGACGCGTCCGGCCAGGTGGTGGACGCGGTGACCAGTTATTTTGGCCTGCGCGACGTGGCGCTGGCCAAGGATGAAAAAGGCCGGCAGCGCATCTTCCTAAACGGCCAGCCAATCGTGCTGCTGGGCGCGCTCGATCAAGGCTACTGGCCGGACGGCATCTACACCGCTCCGACCGACGCCGCCCTGCGCTTCGACCTTGAGGCGGCCAAGCGGCTGGGCTTCAACTCCCTGCGAAAGCATGTGAAGGCCGAGCCCGCGCGCTGGTATTGTTGGGCGGACAAACTCGGCGTGCTCGTGATGCAGGACATGCCGAGCAGCAACTCCGGCGATCCCTACACGGACCTTCCGTCGTCGCCCGAGGCCAGCGCACAGCTCTGGAGCGAGTTCCAACAGATTATCTCCGAGCGGATCAACCACCCGTCGATCATCATCTGGTGTCCCTTCAACGAAGGCTGGGGCCAGCACGACACGCGGCGCTTTGCCCGCAACGTGAAGCAACTCGATCCCTCGCGTCTCGTCTCCGAGGCCAGCGGGTTCCCTTGGCACGGTAGTGGTGAGGTGGCCGACCAGCATGGTGGTTGGGCGAGCCCGCATCCCCTGCATGCCGCCCTGAACACCGAGACCTGCGGTTTCGGTCTCACCGTGCCCGGTCACGATTGGCCAGGCAAACACTGGGCCACCGGCACCTATGACTCAGCCACCGGTAAGCAGACGACCGGCCAATACGACCAGTTCTACCCCCTCGATGCAGCCTCGCGTAAATGGTATACCGACGAGATGGTCCGTTTCTACACTGACAACGTGAGGGACGGCCCCAGAATCGGCACCTCGGGCAACTTCAAGTGCCAGCTCACCGACGTCGAAACCGAAGGCAACGGCCTGCTGAGCTACGACCGTGCGGTGTGGAAGGTCGCCCCCGATGTCGTGGCCGCCGCGCTGAAAGCCGCCCGCGATGCGCTGCCGAAACAAGAAACAGGAACGGGCACCTATATACCGACTCATTGATGCGGACAGCCGAATGGTCGAATACGGCTCTTCAAATGACACCCTGCCGCATCCATCAACTGCTCGATCGATTCGATCAACCTCGATTCAACACCAGGATATAGAGGACCATGACTTATCATTGGATCAAGCATCGGAAGTCGAGGGCGTCATGAGCTTACCCACTCGTCGGATTCTGCTCGCAACCGTCACCATCGGCGTGACGGCGGACAATGAGACTGAAGGCGTCCAGATTTCCACCATCGAACTGAACGAGGCGATCAACTGCCGGCCGAAGGTCGCCGTCGCTGTCTTGGCGGGCGGTCACGAGATCACGGCCACCTCGATGCTCGCCGCCAATGGGCTGACGCGGCCGAGCGAGGAATGTGTCCGCCATCGCGATTTGCCCGCGGGTGGAGCGGGGTGTTACGAATTCTCTGATCTTCGATCACTCGCCGGAGTAATGCGTAATGCTATCGTCTCTCGTGTTCCAGCAGGCCGGGTGTCGTGAGGGTAACCAGCTCGCGCGGGGCGATTTCGAGCATCAGTAGGCCGGCTCGCATGACCCTTTGGCCGGCCGGGACAAAGCGTTCGGTTGCGGAAGAGCGAGAAGCCGTGAATCTCAGCTCGGAAATGGCGGCAAGCGCGGACACTTCCCAAGTCACGACCAGCGGCGTAGCGGGCTGGTATTGCGCGATTTCGGTGCTTGGTGCGACGCCGGTGAGATTCACCATGGCGAGCGACCAGCTACCGTCGGGACGTTGTGCGGCGGAGGCGTTGATGGCTGGCTTTTCGCCGTAGGAATAGACGAGCGTCTCGCCGGGATCGGCGTGCAGCGAATGAATGCGCG
>JBEKVL010000497.1:0-5402 GCA_049514055.1 Tepidisphaeraceae bacterium
CACCCTTATCCGGCAGAGCGGCTGACCGTTAACATCTGAGGCAAGAGCCCGGTGCGCTAAGTAGCGCCCGCCGGGATCTGTGCGGGGGCCGCCGGGACGGAAACCGGCGGTCCTACCGCGACTGGGCACGAACGAACGGCTCAAGGGCCGCGTGTCCCGCCAAACCACCCATGTCCTCGGCGGCCGCACATGCAAATTCCCCGCTGGCTCTACCACAGCAGATCGGTCCCTTTGAACACCGGGCCATCGGTACACGCCAGGCGGTAGCACCAGTCGCGACCGGCGAGCGGCGGCTTCGCCGGGTCGGGTTTCTTGACCTTGATCACGCAACTCTGACAGGTGCCCATGCCGCAGGCCATTGCCCGCTCCACGGCCACCTGGCACTGGATGCCCTCGCTTGCCGCGATTTCGGCCACGCGCTTCATCATCGGTTCCGGGCCGCAGGTGTAAACGACGCTCAGTCCTCGCATATCCGCAGGCAAACCGTGCAGATACCGTTCCAAAGCCTGGGTGACGAGGCCGCGGAAGCCGCAGGAACCGTCATCGGTGCTGATGACGGCGGGGACGCCGCACCGGGTGAACTCATCTATGCACATCGAGGGGATTGCCGGATCGCCGGGAGGCATGTCCGGCCGGATGCTCAGTGCGAGCAGCCGCCGGCTGGTCGCGCCGCAGAACGCCACGGCGTTCACGCCGCTGAGCCAGTTTGCCAGGTAGAGCATTGGAGGAATGCCCACGCCACCGCCAACCAGGACGGCCAATCCACCCGTCGGCGGGGGCTCGAAGCCGATTCCCACCGGTCCGATAACCTGCACGGCATCGCCCGCAGACAGTTTCGACAGCCAGTCCGTGCCGACGCCTACCACGCGCTGGATGATCTCCAACTCGACCCCGCTGGCGATCTCGCGCCGGCCTGCCAGTGAAAATGGCCGCCGCAGCATCGCCAGCGGCCCGGCCAGCTCCAGCCCGGTCAGCCGGGGCATTTCGC
This sequence comes from Tepidisphaeraceae bacterium, assembly GCA_049514055.1. GTDB lineage: Bacteria > Planctomycetota > Phycisphaerae > Tepidisphaerales > Tepidisphaeraceae > JANYKD01. The sequence continues at coordinate 989 of JBEKVL010000497.1, forward strand.
CGGGCAGCCAGTCGAGTTCTCGATCGGCGAAGCGTTCGCCGGAAAGACCGCGGCAGGCGATCTGGATGAACTGCCCCGGCCGGCTCGCGGGGAATTCGGGCAGCCGAAGCAGCAAACGGTAGTGTTCATCACAGACTTTGGCGTTGGCTGCGACTTTGGCGACGAACTGGCCGGGATGAATTGAGGCTTTGTTATCGGTCATTGCTCACCGGGTATGCCGGCCCAAAAAAACTTCCGGAGGGGTGGCTCCTGTCCACCTCCGGAAGTGCGCCACGGCGCTGAGCCGCGAGTTCGGAAATTGGCTTTGAAAACACCTGACTCGTCAAACCGGGGCGACTATACCTGTGCCGGGGCGTCATTGTCAATTGACCGTTGTCGATAAATTGCAATCCAGATATGAATCATAAGTATTTATAAAATAAATATTTATGGACGATTATATAATATATATGTTATCCGAGCAGCAAGACACGTCAAGCGTGAATTCCGAAGAGGCAGAGGTCACCACGGCAAGCGTGTCGGCGTATAGAATCCGAGTGAAGGAGTGGTTGTATGGCCGACTTTCAGTTCTCGCGGCGGGGATTTCTGGCGGCGGCCATCGCGGCAACTGTCAGCGGGCGGTCCATGGCCGATCCGGCAACCGGGAATTGCCCGATACCGATTCATATTGTCTCGGGGGGGCCGGAGGAAATGGCGGCCGCCTACGCAAGAGCGATGGGGCCGACAGTGAAGACACTGATGCCACAGTACGTGAAGAAGTTTTTGCCGCCGCAGGCATATGAATTGGGCCTGTCGGCCGGCAGGCTTTTCGAGAAGTTCATCCCGGCCGACCATTGGGCGGAACTGGTGGCGATGGCGAAGGACGCCGGCATGGCGCAGGATGAGGCGTTGCTGGGCAATGTGTTCGTCGATCTCATCCCGACGGCGATGTGTTCGACGATCTCACTGAGCGACCAGGCTTCGGGGGACCATCTGCCGCGAATGGGGCGGAATCTCGATTTTCCAGGGATGGGCATAGCGGAAGAGCGGTCGGTGATCGTGGTGTACAAGCCCAAGGGACGACATGTGTTCGCGGCGGTGACCTGGCCGGGGCTGTTGGGAGTGTTGTCGGGGATGAACGAGCATGGGTTATGCGTGGCGAACATGGAGGTGCCCCGGCGGCTGCGGCCGGCGAGCGGGGTGCCATGCATGTTCCTCTATCGGCTGCTGCTGGAGCAGTGCCGGACGGTGGATGAGGCGATCGATCTGCTGAAAGCGACGCAGAGACACACGGCAAACAACCTCAACATGATCGACGCCAAAGGCGGCCGGGCGGTCGCGGAGATCCGGCCGGAGGATGTGACCGTGCGGCGCGCCCCGGCCGACAAGCCGCTGGTCGCCACGAACCACCACCGTGGGACGGACCTGGCGACGCCCGGCCGATGCAGGCGCTACGACACGCTGACGCGATTGGCCGGGGCGAACTGGGGCAAGATCGACGTGGCCGGCATCGAGCGGATGCTGAACGCGGCCAGCGCAGCGCTGACGATCCAGTCGATGGTGTTTGAGCCGACGACGCTGACGGTGTACCTGTCGGCGGGGAAGAAGGCGGCGGCGGGGCCGTTCTACGAGATCAATCTGGGCAAGGAGCTAAAGTGACGGGTGTGGCGAGTTCTTTTGGCAAACCGCATGTAGCCGCGATCGTTGATTGCGGTTTCCCGCCGCGATGACCCATCGCGGCCAGTTGCCAAGAGCCACAGCGACGCCCGAAGTGCCCGCCCGCGGACCCGCCCGCGGACCCGCCCGCGGACTCTATTCCATCTCCTCCCTTTGACATAGAATACCTCTCATGCCGGTTTCAAAGCTGGTCAATTTCGGTTTCGCGATCGAGAGCATCCTGGAGGCCTGGGGTGATTTCTGGCGTTTTGCCGGCCGGACATTTGCCAGTCTCGGGCCGTCATCGTTCCGTTGGCGCCAACTCCGCACGGTCATCCCGCAGCTCTATGACATTGGGACCACCTCTGTCCCCGTCGTCGCCATCACCGGCGCGTTCATCGGGATGGTGCTGGCGATCGAGAGCTACACCCAGTTCAAGGCCATCGGGCAGGAAACGCGCATGGGCGCGGTCATCAATCTCTCGGTGATCAAGCAGATCGGCCCGGTGCTGGCGGCCGTGATGCTCGCCGGGCGGGTCGGCGGGGCGCTGACGGCCGAACTTGGCACGATGAACGTCACCGAGCAGCTCGACGCCCTCCGCGTCATGGGGGCCGACCCGGTTCGCGTGCTCGTCGTTCCGCGGTTCCTGGCGTGTCTCTTTCTCACTCCGCTGCTGACGATCTACTCCGACTTTCTCGGCGTGATGGGCGGATGGCTCATTTCCGTGAAGATGCTGGGCATTCCTGAAGAGCCGTACTGGATGTTTTCCGCGCACAGCATCGACAACTGGCAGATATTCGAGGGCCTGATCAAATCCCTTTTCTTTGGCGGGGCGATTGGACTGATCGGCTGCTGGAAGGGATTTACCTGCGGCGCCGGGGCCAGCGGCGTGGGCAAAGCCTGCACCGAATCGTTCGTGGCCGCGTTCCTGGCGATCATCATCATGAACTTCTTCTTCGCGCAGGTTTCCAAGGAGTGGTACATCGCGCTCTATGGCGTCCGTTCCATGTTCGGTTGATTTGGGACTGGTCCGCCGTGCGAACCCTATGCACCCAGCACTCAGGACTCAGCACCCAGCACTCAGCACTCACCATGACTCCGCTCATCGAGTTTCGCAACGTCCACAAGCGCTTCGGGCCGCTTGTGGTTCTCGATGGCGTCACCTTCACGTTGAACCAGGGTGAGAGCCTGGTCATCATCGGCGCTTCGGGGTCGGGCAAGTCGGTGATCCTCAAGCACATCGTCGGCCTGCTCAAGCCCGACGCCGGCGAGATCTACTTTGACGGCGAGCGGATGGACGCGAAGACGGAGAAGCAGCTCATGCCCATGCGCCGCCGCATCGGGTTTCTGTTCCAGATGGGGGCGCTCTTCGATTCGCTCACCGTCGGCGAGAACATCGCCTTTCCGATTCACGAACACACCCGCAAGACCAACGAGGAGATCGATGTTATCGTCGCCCATCGCCTGCTCATGGTCGGCTTGCCGGGTGTCGAGAAGAAACTCCCGGCCGAACTCTCCGGCGGACAGCGCAAGCGCGTGGCGTTGGCCCGGGCCATTGCCCTCGAGCCCGACCTGATCCTCTACGACGAGCCCACGACCGGCCTGGATCCCATCCGCGCCGACGTCATCAACGAATTGATCCTCAAGCTCAAGCGGAACCTGAACACGGCCGCCATTACCGTGACCCACGACATGAACAGCGCCTTCAAGGTGGCCGACCGGATCATCATGCTCAACGAGGGGAAGATCATCGTGAGCGGCACGCCCGAGGAGATCCGCACCAGCACGAACAACATCGTGCGGCGGTTCGTTCTGGGCGAGGCCGACGAAAGCGAACTGGCGGCGTTGCAGTAAGAGGGCCGATACCATGGGAGAAGAAGGAGCCATGATGAGACGATATCTCCCGCTGCCATTCCTCCTGCTCCTTGCCGCCGCCCCGGCCACGCGGCCGGGCAACACCATCGTGGACCACGCCCGCAAGATTCTCGAATCCATCCGCACGAGTTCCTACTCCCACAAGACCGACATCGACGAATCCGCCGGCCGGTATGTCTGCGACTGCTCCGAGTTCGTGGTTCACGTTCTTCGCAAATGCGCCCCCGAGACGCTGGCCGCCATCCAGCGCACGAGCGAACACAAACGCCCGCTGGCCGTGGATTTCCACGCGGCGTTCATGGCTGCTCCCGCCGAGCACGGCTCGCTACGGCGTATCCGCAAGCTCGCCGATGCCCGGATGGGCGACATGATCGCCTGGCGGGTGGCCGAGATTGTCAAAGGCGAGAGTACCGGGCACGTCATGATCGTGGACGAGCCCCCGGTCGCCGACGGCCAGGACGTCTATCGTCTGGTCGTCATCGACTCCACCTCGCTCCCCCATGCCAACGACACGCGAAAGGACGGCGCCAGCGGCGTTGGCCGCGGGACCATCTGGGTCCGGGTGAACGCCGACGACGAGCCGGCCGAGGTCTCGCCGCGGAAGAAGAGCGGGCCGTTCAAGCCCCACACGATGGCGATCGGCCGGGCCGAGTGAGACTCTACACAAAGGAGAACACATATGACGCGCGCTCAACCCCTCGTTTTCTCAACATCAGGTTTACCCTTCGCCAATTGCCGCCGTTTCTGGCCCGCGCTGGCGGTTTCCCTGCTGGTGCTGCTGGCCGGCGGCTGCGTGCGCTCGATCCAGCCCATTCTGACGGACGAGCAGGTGATCGTGGATAAATCGCTGGCCGGGAAATGGGTGCAGAAGGACGGCGAATCATCGGTCGAAATCGGCGTGCCC
>JBEKVL010000498.1:0-5401 GCA_049514055.1 Tepidisphaeraceae bacterium
CCAACTGGCAGGTCATTGCGGCACGGGAACTGGTGCCCGGTGACATTGTCCGGGTGCGCCCGGGCGACATCATTCCCGCGGATGTCAAACTTCTGACCGGGGAGTTGAGCGTTGATCAGTCGGCTCTCACCGGCGAGTCCAAGGACGCCGATAAGGCGCCCGCCGACGTGCTCTCGTCGGGATCCGTCGTCCGGCGGGGCGAGGGCAACGGCGTGGTCATGCTGACCGGGGCGAAGACCTACTTTGGCCGCACCACGGAACTGGTGCAGCAAGCGCGACCGAAACTCCACATCGAAGCCGTGGTGGCCAAGGTCGTCCGCTGGCTCTTCGTCATCGTCGGCACGCTGCTGGGCGTGGTCATCGTGCTGTCCCTGATCCGCGGCGTGCGGCTCCTGGAGATGATCCCGCTCATGCTCGTTCTGTTGATGAGCGCCGTGCCGGTCGCTCTCCCGGTCATGTTCACGGTCAGCATGGCCGTCGGCTCGAAGGAACTGGCGAAACGCGGCGTGCTGGTTACACGCCTCAGTGCCGCCGAGGACGCCGCGACGATGGATGTGCTCTGCGTGGACAAGACGGGCACGATTACCATGAACCAATTGGCCGTCACCGGCGTGATCCCGCTGGAGCGAGCGACGGAGACCGACGTGCTGTTTGCCGGCGCACTGGCATCCCAAGAAGCCAACCAGGATCCGATTGACCTGGCCTTCCTCGCGATGGCGAAAGAACGGCACATCTTCGACGACCTTCCGAAGATCACGCCGGTTTCCTTTGCTCCATTCGACGCGAAGAACCGGCGGACGGAAGCGGTGGTCGAACAGAACGGGCAGCGGCTGCGTGTGATGAAAGGCGCCGTGCGAACCGTCGCCGAGGCCTGCGGACTGAAGCCCCCGGCAATCGAGGCGTTGGAATCGCGAGTCAGCGAATCGGCCCGGAAGGGATATCGAACACTGGCGGTGGCACGCGGCCCTGAGACGGGCGCCCCGGCGTTGGTCGGATTGGTGACGCTATACGATCCGCCGCGACCGGATGCCAGGCAGCTCATTGCTGAACTCCGTGACCTCGGCGTTCCGGTAAAGATGCTCACCGGCGATGCGCTGGCGGTCGCGAGTGAAATTGCCCGGGGAGTCGGGCTGCCCAACATCCGGCGCGTTGCGGACCTGAAGGCGGCGGATAGCCAGGCCGGCAACAAGGCGGTGGATTTGTTGGCGGGGGCTGATGGTTTTGCCGAGGTGTATCCGGAGGACAAATACATCGTCGTGCAGCACCTGCAGGCCGCCGGGCATGTGACCGGCATGACGGGGGACGGCGTCAACGATGCGCCCGCTTTGCGCCAGGCCGAAGTCGGCATCGCCGTCAGCAGCGCGACCGACGTCGCCAAGGGCGCGGCCAGCGTTGTCCTGACCGAACCGGGACTGACGAACATCGTGGCGCTGGTCGAGCAGGGGCGGACGATCTACCAGCGCATCCTGACGTGGATCATCAACAAGATCAGCCGGACGATCCTCAAGGCTGCCTTCGTGGCCATCGCGTTCGTGGTCACGGGCAAGTTCGTCGTCTCCGCGTTTGCGATGCTGCTGCTGGTCTTCATGACGGACTTCGCGAAGATCGCCCTTGCCACCGACCACGTTCGCTCGTCCAGGAAGCCGGAAACCTGGAACATCGGCGGCTTCATCGCCGTGTCCGTGGTGCTGGGTGTCGCGATGGTTGCGGAAACACTCCTCCTCTTGTGGATCGGTTGGTCACATTACGGGTTGTCGAGCAACAACAATGCCCTCTACACGTTCAGCTTCCTCATGCTCCTTTATTTTGCCGTATTCTCCATCGTGTCCGCGCGGGAACGAAGCTGGTTCTGGGCGACGCTCCCCGGCAAGACCTTCCTGTCAGCCCTCACGGCGGATGCCTTCATAGGCACGATCCTGACGTTCGTGGGTCTGCCGGGACTCATGCCTTTGCCCTGGTGGCAGACGCTCGCGGTATTTGCTTATGCCATGGTGTCGTGCCTGGTTGTCAACGACGCCGTGAAAGTCGTGATGATCAGGTGGTACGTCATTAGCGCCGCGGCCAGCAAACCGGTCGATGTGACCCCTCAGATCGTCAATCGCGCCTACGAACTGTACGAGCAGCGAGGCCGCCAGGACGGTCGAGCCATTCAGGACTGGGAACAGGCGGAGCGAGAGATTCGGAAAGACGATCGTCACAAATAAACAGACGCGAACAACGCGCGGGGCAACGCCGAAAGGATGAAGATGCAAATCAAATGGGCTTAAAACGGCATGTCCCAAGACCACCGGAAAACGCCGGCGGGAGTTGGAATCTGTCCGCAAGCTGCTTCTGTAAGAACCCGTTCGGCTGTCCGCCCGATGTCGGGGTTTCATCTTGAGTTTCTGGAACCGAGGGGACTCGACGGGAGCGATGGCGTCAAACGAAAAGGGGCGGTCTCCGTGGGACCGCCCCGATACGCACCGATCCGCTATCACAGTCTGCTACTCGTTGGACTGCATGAACAGCATCTCGCTGCCTTCGCGGTTCACGATGAACAGTCTCACGCCCTTTTTCACGTCAGCTTTCTTCAGTGCGTCGCTGGCATCCGTCACGCTCTTGATGTCCTGCTGGCCAACACGGGTGATCACATCACCAGGCTGAAGGCCCGCCTTGGCCGCGATCGACCCGGGCTCCACCGCTGTAACCATGGCCCCATCGTGGCCGGACATGCCGTACTTCCGCACGGCATCATCGGTCGGAGTGGCGAGTTCCAAACCCAGTTTCCCGGCGTGGTTCTCGTCGGCAGCCGCCACGGAGCTTTCGGATCCGGGTTGCTCGCCCAGCTTCACGCGAATATCCATCGCCTTGCCGTCGCGCATCACATGCAGCGTTACTTCGCTGCCCGGAGCAGCCTGGGCGACGGATTCACGAAGCTGCGCGGAGTCCTTCACGGCCTTGCCGTTGACGGACGTGATCACGTCGCCGGCTGCCAGCTTCTCGATGGCCGGCGACTCGCGCAGCACGCCCTTCACCAGCACGCCTTCTTTGCCGTCGTAGCCGGCGCTCTTTGCTTCAGCCGGTAAGCGAGATACATCCATGATCTGCACGCCAAGCCAGCCGCGGACGATCTTCCCGTGATCCTTCAGGGTGCTGTAGATGTGCTGGGCCTCCTCGGCCGGGATGGCAAACCCGATTCCCTGGAATCCGCCACTGGCGGAAGCGATCGCTGTATTCACGCCCACCACGTTGCCGTGCATGTCCACCAGCGGGCCGCCGCTGTTGCCGGGATTGATCGGCGCATCCGTCTGGATGAAGTCCTCGTAGCCGTATTGGCCCAAGATGCCGGCCTGCCTGTGCATGCCGCTGACGATGCCGTGCGTCATCGACCCGACGTATCCGAAGGGGCTGCCGAAGGCCAACACGCGGTCGCCCTGCTGCAGTTGACTGCTGTCGCCCCATTTCGCCGCTATCAGATCTGACGCCTTGATTTCCACCACAGCCAGGTCTGTTTTCGGATCAGTGCCCACTACCCGCGCATCGGTGATCTTCCGGCCGTCCGACAGCGTGACCTCGAGTTTGTCGGCCCCGCCGGCCACATGATTGTTGGTCAGGATATACCCCACGCCGTTGCCGGCATCTATGATCACTCCGCTGCCGGTGCCGATCTGCTCGAAATTCCGGCCCGGGCCGCGATTTCCCGGCGAGGGAAGATCGCCGGACGGATTCCTTTCGTCGAAGAAGCGCCGGAACATGCCGTCAGACGGAAAGGCGCTCGGAGCCATTCTTACCGTCTTGTGAACATTGATGTTCACCACCGAAGGTCCTACGACCTTGGCGACCTTTTTGAACACGCTCGATAGATCCGGCAAAGACGAGAGCTCCATCCGGGCGTCCGCGACGGCCTGGGCCGATCGGGCCGGCTCCACGGACCAGACCCAGGTTCCTCCGGCCAATCCCGTGGTAAGCACCGCGCTCGCGATCCATAATGCCACTTTTGATCTCTTGAAGTTCATAGATGTTCCTTGTTAGAGCATTTGTCCGGCATGCCTGCGTTGCTACGCATTCAAGGCGTAACCATCGCACGGATCGATGCCGAAGGCGGGACAATGACAGATTGACGAATACAAACCGTATGCCAAACCGATTTTTACGTCACCGCAAGCGCGCGCAACTCCCGGTTAAGCGAGTTGATACATCAATATCAGGCCGGATGGCATCCCGGAATCGCCAACTTCCTCACCACGCCGGACTGTCGCACATGCGTCAGGATGACCCTCGCCACGGCGGCAGGCAGGTTGCGGACAGTATGGAACTGGTGGCGGCGCAGCACATCGGCACCAGTCCGTTTCTTGAAATACTGACCATCGGGCGACATCACGAGGAGAAGCATGCTCAGAGTGACTGACAGCCCCACCATGTCTTTGTGTCACGGAATAGTTCTGTTTGTCTATGACCTGCTCGATCTCTATAGTGAAGAACATAGCCGGGTCTTCAGAGCGATCTGAGCTGGCTGAACGAGTGAGTGATTGAGATTTCGGATGGCCAACTACGACGAGAAGATGTTGCGTGACTTGGGCGCGGCAGCCATATTCAATAGGCCATTCTGCGTGGCGGAAGTCTCCCAGACGATGCTGAAGCTCCTGACTGGCGATCCCTGCAGGCGTATACCCCTATCGCCTCAAGACCAACGGTCCACCAGCCGGGCGGCCTTGCTCCGATTACAGGAGGTGCGGCAATGACAGAGATGCCAGTGAGCAGCCAGGCACGAGTCAGCCATCCGATATACCGCCTCTTACCTTCGGACATCCAGGGATTCGACTCCCTGGCTGAACTTGCCCTGGATATGCGCTGGTCGTGGAATCATGCCACCGATAGAGTGTGGCGGCAGCTTGATCCCGAACTGTGGGAGATCACCCACAACCCCTGGGTCGTCCTGCAGACGGTCGCGCGCGACCAGGTCGAGCGCATGTTGGCCGATCCCGTTTTTCGCAAACAAGTTGATGGATTGGTGCAGACCAGGCGGCAAGCAGTGGAGGCGCCGGCGTGGTTTCAGCGGAATCATTCGGGGGCTCCCCTGACCTGCGCCGCGTATTTCAGCATGGAATTTATGCTAAGCGAAGCTCTGCCCATCTACTCGGGCGGCCTTGGTAATGTGGCCGGTGATCAACTCAAAGCCGCCAGCGATCTGGGTATCCCGGTGGTGGGGGTGGGACTGCTCTACCAGCAGGGCTATTTTCGCCAGGTGATCGACAAGGACGGAGCGCAACAGGCACTCTTCCCGTATAACGATCCCGGACAGTTGCCAATCACGCCGTTGCGTCAACCCAACGGGGAGTGGTTACGGTTGGAGATCGCCTTACCGGGATACTCGGTCTGGCTGCGCGCCTGGCAGGTCCAGGTCGGCAGGGTGAAGCTTTAC
>JBEKVL010000499.1:0-5391 GCA_049514055.1 Tepidisphaeraceae bacterium
GGGCGTATCGCTACGAGATCGGCTGGGGGAGCATTCCGTGGGATGAGTCGTGGATCAACGGGCAGGACAAGCACATCAAGGTGTTCAAGCTGATGAAGCAGTACGATGGCCGGCCGACGCTGCTGCTCAATGCGCACCATGGCGTGCCGTGTCCGATCAAGTTCTTCGAGCGCAAGCTGGTGGGCGATGCGGCCAAGGGTGCGACGAACATTCGGCTGGCTGATGTGAAGGAGATCGTGCCGGGGCGGAGCGGGATCAACGGGCTGAAGGATTACTGGGCGGCCGAGGTGATCGTCACTGCGGTCGACGCGGGCACGGGCGAGTGCAAACTCAGCAAGCCGCTGCCGTGGGATATCAAGGCCGACAAACCGCTGCGAATGGCAACGTTGAAGTATGCACCGCTCTATCCCGTCGGCACGCCGGAGTTTGAGGAGACGGCCGGGGGATGGGTGAAATATGCGATGATGGTGTGCGATCTGGCGAAGGAGGCGGGGATTGAGGACTTCGACATCGAGATCTGGAACGAGCTGTCGTTCGGATCCAATTTCACGTCGATCGATCATTACTACGAGAAGGGCAAGCCGCCGTACACGGGCAAGCGAGCCGATTTTCTCAATGCCGGTGGAAGCAGTTGGGAGATGACCAGGCGTACGATCGAGGCGGTGAAGGCGAAGCATCCGAAGGTGCGCTGCATCTGGGGGTGGTCGAACACCACATTTTATCACTGCCCGGCCGAGAAGATGCCGGCGGGGACGGACGGGCAGTCGTACCATCCGTATGGGACGGGCGTGCGGTCCCTGCCGGCGGCCGAGACGCACAAGGACCGGCCGGACTACAACCTGGAGCGCTACACGCCGACGATGGACATCCGCATGAGCGAAGGCTGGGCGCACACGTTCATCCAGACCGAGGGGATCATGCGGATTCTCAACCCACAGGCCCGCGAGAAGAAGCCGGCGGGGACGCAGCGGTTTTACGAGTACATGACCGAGCACGGCGTGGTGCCGGCCGAGTGCGGAGTGACCGATGTGCCGGGCGAGTGGCGAGTGAAGACGTATTGCGCCCTGCGGTCGTTCTGCCTGTGGTTGAACAAAGGCGTGGACGTGATGCACTATTTTCAGGCGGCGGACAAGCCCGGCGGGATGGGGCTGCTGCCGTTTGACGTGGGCAAGCTGCCGGCCGACGCGAAGTGGGCGGACGTGGCCACGCCGCCAATGCGGGCGATCCGGGCGATGCTGGATGTCTTCGCCGGCGCCGAGCCGGTGGACAAACCCGTGAAACTGGATGTGGACTACGAGGCGGTGGGGCCGGTGGGCAAGATCTTCGCCGGCGACGACAAGCACCCGGCGTTGAGCAACAAGGACGTGTTTGCGTTCCTGCCGTTCCAGACCAATGCTCGACGCCTGGTGATACCCGTCTACGTGATGACGTATGATGTCACCAGGACGATGCTCGAGGAGACGTATCGGCTGACGATCAAGGGGCTCGGCGGCGAAGCGAAGGCCGTGCGGCTGATCGATCCGGTCACAGGCAAGCGGGAAGAGACCAGGTTCACCGGAGACGCGGCAAGCGTGCGCGTGGAGGTGAAAGTGGCGGATTATCCGAGGCTGCTGGTAGTGGAATGGCAATGATCTGGAATGACGAAATTCGAAGGGGCAAGAAGAGCTTCGTCTTTCCAAGCACGAGTTTTGACAACGAGGTTGTTTGTGAATCGGATTTGGAATCTGAGATTTGAAATTTGAAATGTCAAATTTCAGATTTAATTCGTTATTCGAATTTCGAGTTCCGGGTTTTCGGAAAGTAGTTCCCATGAAGCACGTGATCTCGTTCCTGCTCGTTTCCGTCGTCTTCTGCGTTCCTCTTCGGGCTCAGGAGGATGTTCTTAAGAGTCTGCAGAAGGAGCACCCGCGGATATTCATCCGCAAGGCGGACCTGGGTGAATTCCGGCAGCGGGTCAAGAGCGATCCACAGATGGCCGCGTGGTATGCGGGGGTGAAGGCGAGCGCGGAGAAGATTCTCAAGGAACCGCCGGTGGAGCACGTGCTGATCGGGCCACGGCTGCTGGACAAGAGCCGGCGGGCGCTGGAACGGATGCTGGCGCTGGGCACGGTCTACCTGGTCGATGGCGATACGCGGATGGCCGAGCGGGCGAAGAAGGAGATGCTGGCGATCGCGGAGTTTGCCGACTGGAATCCGCCCCATTTTCTGGACACGGCCGAGATGACCAATGCCTTCGGCGTCGGCTACGACTGGTTCTACCCGGCGCTGAGCGAAGCGGAGCGGAAGGCGATCCGCGCAGCGATCGTCGAGAAGGGCCTCAAGCCCGGCCTCGTGGGTTTCGAGAAGAAGGCATTCTGGACCAAGGTCACGCACAACTGGGCGCAGGTGTGCAACGGCGGGCTGAGCGTCGGGGCGCTGGCGATCGGCGACACCGATCCGCAGATTGCGGCGGAGATCGTCGGCAAATGCCGCGGGGCGTTCGAGCACTCCATGGAGACCTTCGTCCCCGACGGCGGATTCCCCGAAGGCCCCGGCTACTGGGGCTACGCCACGCTCTACACCGCGTTCTACCTCTCGGCCACCGAATCCGCGCTGGGCACGGATTTTGGCAACTATGCCAAGCCGGGCTTCCGTGAAACCGGCCTCTTCCGCATTCACTGCGCCGGACCCAGCGGCATGAGTTTCAACTACGCCGACGCCGGCGCGGGCACGGGCTCGGCACCACAGATGATGCTGCTGGCGCGGGCGTTCGGCATCGCCGCCTATCGCGAACATCAGGCCGCCTTCGCGGACGCGCGGCCGCATCCGCTGAACCTCATCTGGGGCAGCACATTCCCCTGGCAGCGGCAGCCGGCGGCCGATGCCAAACTGGCCCACATAGCACAACTGCCGCTGGATGCGTTCTTCAAGGGCGTCAATGTGGCCTTTTTCCGCTCGGCGTGGAACGACCCTGGCGCGTTGTGGGTCGGGATCAAGGGCGGCGACAACAAAGCCAACCATTCGCACCTGGACCTGGGTTCGTTCGTGCTCGACGCCCAGGGGCAGCGCTGGGCGCACGATCTCGGCGGCGACGACTACAACCTGCCGGCGTACTTCGGAAACAAGCGATGGACCTACTACCGGCTGCGAACCGAGTCGCACAACACGCTGCTGCTCGACGGTGAGAACCAGGACCCCTCGGCCCAGGCGCCAATGATGACGTTTTACAGTGGCAAGGACCGTTCGCACTGCGTTATTGATCTGTCGGCCGCATGGAAAGGCCGGGCGTCGCGCGTCACGCGCGGGCTGGCGATGCTGAACCGGTCGGTGATCGTCGTGCAGGATGAGGTCGAGGCGGCCAAGCCGGTCGAGGTCGCGTGGAGTTTCGTGACGGCCGCCAGGATCGACACCAGCGGGCGCCAGGCCACGCTTTCGATCAAGGGCAAGACGATGCACGTGCGGATCCTGGCGCCGGAGTCGGCGAAGTTCGAGGTGCTCTCGTGCAACCCGCCGCCGCCGCAGAAGCAGCAGTCGGAGATGCACAACCTGTCGATCCAACTTGGCAAGATCACGGAGGCCAGGCTCGTAGTGGTCATCTCGGCGGAGGAGAAGGCGGCCGCTGGTGAGATTCGGCCGCTGGCGGCGTGGCAAAGATAAGGCAAGCACCGTGAAACGACAGACAAGAATGCCTGTCGTACGACAGGCGGGAGCGCCTGTCCGACCGTTCACGCCTCAGGTCGACGGTGACGGAGCACCTGGCGTTGTCGATGGGGGCGAAACTCCGGATGAGCCGGCGCATCCAACATGCAGACGAATCGGAGAACGCTCATGCGATTTATCCCACTTTTCATCGTGCTCGGCATTGCCGGGAGCCTTGACGCGGCAGAGATTCGGTTGAAGACGTCGACCACCCGGCCGGCCATGCTGATCCAGGGTTCGACCCGGCCTGCCAGCCGGCCGGCGGCGGCGATGGCGGAAGTGTCGCCGGAGGTTCAAGCGGTGCTGGAGCGGGTGACGGCGGCATATGGCGCGGTCAAGTCGCTGGAACTGGGCGGCACGGTACGGATGCAACTCAATGAGGACGGGCAGGAGCGTGTGCGCGAGGCCGGGTTTACGGGGAAATTTTTGACCCCGGGGTTTTTTCGACATGAGACCAAGGACGAGCCGCTGGTGATCGGCACCGGGAAGAAGGCTTACCTGTATGTGGAGAGGGAGAGGGTTTTTGAACAGAGCGACGTGCCGGAGGGCCGGGCGGTTTTCGAGAAGCTCACCGACTCGCAGAAGCAGATTCTGCTGCTTCAGGACCCGGGACTGGCGTTGGCGCTGAGCGACAACGCGGGGCAGATGTTGCGCCGGCTGGTGAAGAAGGTCGAGGCCGGCGGCGAGGCGAAGGCCGGCGGGGTGGACTGCGTGGTGCTGAAGGTGCAACTGAGCGATCCGGATTCGCCGGCGGAACTGAAGTTTGAGAAGGCGACGCAACTGCTGCGCGAGATGACGGTGGACATGACGGCGTCGGTGCAGAAGGAGGGTCGGCCGGACATCAGGGATGTCCGCTATGCCGTTAGTTACGGGACGATCAAGACGGATACGGAAGTGAAGGCGGAGGCGTTTGCGTTCGCGGTTCCGGCGGGCACGCGCGAGATGAGCGAGATGGCGGCGGCGGATGATGAGGGCGACGGCGGGGACAAGAGCCCGCTGCCGGGCCAGGCGGCGCCGGATTTTGCGCTGGAGGATCTGGAGGGCAACACGGTGAAACTGGCGGACCTGAAGGGGTCCGTGGTGATACTGGATTTCTGGGCGACCTGGTGCGGCCCGTGCCGGGCAGCGATGCCCCACCTCAACGTGATTTATGAGAAGCACAAGGCGGCCGGCCTCAAGGTGTTCATTGTCAACCAGCAGGAAGAGAAGGACAAAGTCGCCAGGTTCATCGAGGCCAACAAGCTGACGATGCCGGCGTTATTGGACTTGAAGGCGATTGTGGGCAAGAAGTACCATGTCAATGGCATCCCGACGACGGTGGTTATCGGACGCGACGGGGTGGTCAAGCAGGTGCATGTGGGGTTTGGCGGCAGCCTAGACGATCTGGACAGGGAGCTGGAGGCGATGTTGAAGTAGAATTACAGAAAGTCACCATCGGGGCGAGCCGATTTCCATAGTCTGTAGGGACCGAAGTCCCGGTTGAAGAAGACCACCGTCGGTCGGGAGAGACATGGACGCGCAGTTGCTCGACAAGATCCGGCAGTGTCCCAGCCTGCCCACCCTGCCGGCCATCGCGCTGCGGGTGCTGGAACTGGCGCGGGCGGAGCATTCGGACACCGCCGAGGTCGCCCGGATCATCATGAAAGATCCGGCGCTTTCGTCGAAGATACTGAAGACGGTCAATTCCAGTTTCTACGCCCTGAGCCAGAGCGT
>JBEKVL010000500.1:0-5387 GCA_049514055.1 Tepidisphaeraceae bacterium
TGCCGACACGTACGCGGCGATGGAAAAGAAATTAACGACAAACTAGACAACTCCTATAGGAAAGCAGTAAGATTAACCTATGAGCCTCAACTGGAAAGATAAACTCACCCCGCAAATCGAACCCAATCTCGCCAGGGAGATCGACGCTTTCGAGGCCCAGATCGCCCTCCGCAAGCTCGGCAAGATCGACGAAAAAGTCTTCGCCGAAACCCGGCTCCGCCGCGGTGCCTATGGCCAGCGCTACGACAACGGCAAACGCCACGACGGCCTGCAGCAACGCGACCTGCCGTACCCCGGCCTGACCAAGGGTCCCGACACTTTCTGGGATGCCCCCGGGATGCTCCGCATCAAGATCCCGTACGGCAGTCTCAATTCGCGTCAGATGGAGGTCCTGGCCGACCTTGCCGAGGAGTATTCCGACCATATCCTGCATGTGACCACCCGCCAGGACATCCAGCTCCACTACGTCCAC
Source organism: Tepidisphaeraceae bacterium (assembly GCA_049514055.1). Lineage (GTDB taxonomy): Bacteria > Planctomycetota > Phycisphaerae > Tepidisphaerales > Tepidisphaeraceae > JANYKD01. Next base: position 473 of record JBEKVL010000500.1, read on the forward strand.
ATTGACGACACGCCGGAAATTTTCCGCCGTCTGGCGGCCGTCGGCATCACCACCCGCGAAGCCTGCGGCAACTCCGTCCGCAATGTCACCGCCTGCCCGCGTTCGGGCGTCTGCCGCGGCGAAGGCTTTGATGTCTCGCCTTACGCCAAGGCCGTCGCGTACTATCTGCTGGGTCATCCGGATACGCAGGATTTTGGCCGCAAGTTCAAGATCGCCTTCTCCGGTTGCAAAGACGAAGCATGCGCGCTGGTCTCCATCCACGACCTCGGCGGCATCGCCAAGACCCGCATCGTCGACGGCAAGGCCGTCCGGGGCTTTGAACTGTACGTCGGCGGCGGCCTCGGCGCTGTGCCGCACCAGGCCAAGATGTTCGATGAGTTTGTGCCCGAGGAAGAGCTGCTCCCGCTCTGTCGCGCCACCGGCCGGGTGTTCGCCCGCCTCGGCGAGAAGAAGAACCGTCAGAAGGCCCGATTGAAGTTCGTCGTTGCCAAGCTCGGCATCGACGAGTTCAAGCGGCTGGTGCTCGAAGAACAGCGCACCATGCCCGAGGATCCGTCATGGCGCAAGTACTTCGATGAGATCCCGCGCTACGAGCAGAAGCCGAATCTCGCGCCCGATCCAACTGTTGTGCCCCTGACAATCGGAAATTCCAAATCTCAGATCTCAAATCTGAAATCTGAAATCCCAAATCCCTTCGCCGCCTGGGCCGCCACCAACGTCTACGCCCAGCGCCAGCCCGGCTACAGCCTGATCACCGTCATACTGCCTCTGGGCGATGCCACGCCTTCGCAGTTCCGCGCGTTGGCCGACCTGGCCCGCAAATGCGCTGGCGACAACGTCCGCACCACCATCGAGCAGAACCTCGTCCTCCGCTGGATTCCCAACGGCAAAGTGGCCGAGGTCTACGCGGAACTCCAGCGCATCGGCCTGGCCGCTCCCGGCGCCGGGACCATCGTCGATATCGTCTCCTGCCCCGGCACCGACACCTGCAAACTCGGCATCGCGTCATCCCGCGGCCTGGCCGGCGAGCTGCGCACGCGACTGGCCGCCAAATCGGCGGCGCTCGACGAGGCCGTCAAGAACCTCCACATCAAGATCTCCGGCTGCTTCAACTCCTGCGGCCAGCACCACGTCGCCGACATCGGCTTCTTCGGCAACTCCCGCAACATCGGCGGCTTCACCGTCCCCCACTTCCAAGTCATCCTCGGTGGCCGCTGGCGCGACAACGGCGGCTCCTACGGCCTGATGCTCGGCTCGGTGCCCAGTAAGCGCATCCCCGACCTGCTCGATTCTCTCACCGCCAAGTATATATCCGGCCGCCACCCCGAGGAATCCTTCCAAAACTGGTGCCAGCGGATCGGCAAGAAATCGCTCAAGGAGATCGTCGATCCCTTCGTGCCCGTCCCCGCCTACGCCGCCGATCCGACGTTTTACAGCGACTGGGGCGACCCGCGCCAGTTCTCCATCGGCGACATGGCCATGGGCGAATGCGCCGGCGAGGTCGTCAGCCTGGCCCAGTTCGGTTTCACGGCCGCCGAGTCCGAGGCGTTCGAGTCGCAGCTCGCCCTGGCGGCCGGCCATTTCAAGGAGGTCGACGACCGCGCCTACAAGGCCATGCTCATCGCCGCCCGGACGCTGGTGCAGCTCCAGTGGCTGGACGTCCCGGCCGACCCGGCCACCGTCGTCAACGAGTTCCGCACCAGGTATGTCGATACGAAGATTTTCTGGGATCCCTACGCCCATGGCCAGTTCGGCAACTATCTGTTCACGCGCCACGAAGGCCCGGACACCCGTTACAACCACGACACGGCCGGCAAGCTGGTCCAGGAAGCCAGCCTCTTCATCGACGCCGCCCACAAGGCCCACGCGAAATATCGCCAATCGTTGACAGCGGTGAAAGTGTAGATCGAATACCAAATGAAACACGGAGAGCACAGAGGACACAGAGAAGAGCCGAGCACGGGCGGGACGCCCGTGCCACGAGCTCTTTGTTCCTCCTCAAACAAATCAGATTCGCCACGGATTTCACGGATAAGACCAGGCATTGATCATCTTGGGTGTGCCCAAGTTTCCGGGACAAGCATGTGGCCGTCAGAAGCCCGTGGCATGGGCGTCTCGCCCATGGTGTCGGTACTCCGACACATCTTCGCAGCCTGCAAAGAATTCTTAAACACGAAGGCACGAAGACACGAAGCGGTATCTGGTAATGGGACAATCTTCATTCCAGGCGCCACCAGTCTGATCAAGAGAACTCAGGCATTATGTTCATCGCAAAATCGGTTGCCTATACCATGCACCGCTTTGTGTCTTCGTGACTTCGTGTTTAATCTTCTTTGGTTGCGGCTATGCCGCCCTGGACCCTCTGTGTTCAATAATCCATATTATCTGTACTAATATGTCAACCATGCCCCACAAACTCTCCGTCAAACTCTTCCTCCAGCACCCGCTCGTCCTCGAGGAGGTCGTCCCCGTCTTCCACGGCTGGATCCAGCGCCAGGCCGTCCCCGGCCATCTGCTCATCGACGTCGCCAACTACGCCCATGTCGAAGCTGGCCCCGGCGTCGCCCTGGTCGCCCACGAAGCCAACTTCTACCTCGACCTTTTCGCCGCCCGCCCCGGCCTGACCTACCAGCGCAAACAACCCGCCCCCGGCACTTTTGCCGACCGCCTCCACCAGGCCTTCGCCGATGCGATCTCGGCCGCCGCCCGCCTCGAAGAAGAACCCCTGCTCAACGGCAAACCCAAATTCCACACCGATAGTTTCACCCTGAAAATCCCCGACCGCCTGCTTGCCCCCAACACCGACGGAACTCTGGCTGTCCTGCGCCCCGAACTCGAGTCCTTCGCCACCCGCCTCTTCGGCCCCAACACCACCCTCACCCGCTACGGCGAAGCCCGCGATCTCTTCGAGCTCGAAATCCGTCCCGCGAGCGGCGTCCCACTTTCCACGCTCCTGTCGCGCCTCGGCCAGCCTGTCACCGCGTAGGACCGCTCGGGTGCGACCATTTCTCCGGGAGGGCCGCAGTCCCCTGCGGCCGCTTCGCGGGGCGGCCACTCCCGGCCGTGCAGGAGCACGGCCCTCCCGGATTCGTGGGCCCACCCGACCGCTCCGCTCGGGGTTTCCCTGTTCCCATCCCCGCGTCCACATCGTACAATGTATTCCGTCTGAGCTTGGGTTACCAACCGGCGGAAGGCAAGAACCTTCGCCAACAACATGCGACAACGCTCGTCTTCGAAGCGATCCCGTCATCACCTGAAGCATCTCGTTGAGGAAATCGTCGCCACCGAGTGTCGGCTCGCGGAGCGTGGCCTCGCCTTCATCATTGATGAAATCGAGGTCATTGGCGCTCCGCCGGAACGGTTGAGAGTATGGGCCACGCTTCACTTTCTGCCTTTGGGTTCGCCCTTCTGCTGTCGGGAGCCCGGGTGCCATCTGTTTCTCTACGTTGACCGTCTCGAACGCGTGAACGACGCTCTTCGCAGGCGACTTGGCTTGCGGCAGGACGTCTCCATCGAATTCGTCGACTTCGGCGCCGTGGTGTGTGATGGAGTAGAATTCGATATGGACGGACTATGTTCCGCTCCAGACCCGCAAGACATCGACCAAAGGGATGCCTTGGGCCGTACTGCTCTGATGCGAGCCGCCATGCGTGGCTATGACTATGTTGTTGAGGATCTGCTGGCAGCTGGGGCTGATCCTACGGCCGTGGACCACGAAGGCCGCAGCATTCTGGACAGGGTTGGGCGAGGAAACCTATGGATCATTTCGCTACTTGAAGATGCGATACAAAAGCGAGTTGAATAGACGACGGTCTTGGTGTCGGCCGAGGCGTTATCGAAAGGAGCAACCACATGCTATTGTGGACAAGAATGAACCTGGTGTTGATGGTCGCGGTCCTGCTCGCCGGCGTGGCAACATATGCGGCCGCCGCCGGCAACGGGCGCATCATGGACCAGCCGGCCGTCGTGGACGCCGGCTTCGCGTATCTGGCCGAGCAACTGCGCGACGAGACCGTGGCGAAGTTCAACCCCCTGGCCGGATTCACGCACTACTGCGTCTCCAGGGATGGCAACGGCGACACCTACCTGCTGGTCGAGCGGGTTGACGGCGAACGCGGCGGCCTGAACCTCCGCTACGACCCGGCCACACGGACGATCACCAGCGCCAAATACTGGGGCGTGCGCGCCCCTCAACCGTAACGGCAAACGAGGCAGATAAGATACACGGGCACGCCATCGGTGGTGTTCGGAGCGAATTGGCACGCGAGGCCTGTGGAGAGCCCGCGGCGCAACATAAGGACTCGGGTGTGAATACATTGCTATCCAGAATTGAATTCTCCGCAGCCTTCGTTAGACTGGCGATCCAGAATTGGAGGATCCCACAATGAAACGTAAGCCAACGTTTGCGTATGCACAACTGAATGCCCGAATCATGCCGGTGGCGCGCGGCAAGCGATTTGAAACGCCCCTGACGGAAGCCCTCGCAAAGAATGGGTTGGGTGAGGTGGGTGGCGGCGGAACGCTGCAACTCAAGACCGGCGAAATCGAGTACTGTGGCATCGACGTCGACCTGTTCGATGTCGAAGAAGGATCGCGGTTCGTCTGCAAATTCCTGGCCGACCGTGGTGCGCCGAGAGGTTCGAAGCTTTGTTACGAACACAATGGAAAGAAGGTCGAGTTGCCATTTGGGACGGTTGAAGGGCTCGCGATTTATCTGAACGGAACCGAGCTTCCGCCCGAGGTTTACCAACAATCCGATATCAACGTGGTGATCGACACGGTTGACCGTCTCCTTGGCGATCGAGGCCGGATTCGAGGATACTGGGAAGGGCCAACCGAAACGGCGCTCTATCTGTATGGAAACTCGGCGCAGGAAATGCGCAATCTCATTGCTTCTTTCGTCGCGGAATACCCG
>JBEKVL010000501.1:0-5381 GCA_049514055.1 Tepidisphaeraceae bacterium
ACGCATAGGCATAGCGATTTATACCGTCCGGAGTTCTCGGCGTGAACAGAAACGCATATTGACGAACACGCCACCTCCGTGGTAGTGGTTGCCCGGCCTATTATTCCAAGAAGGAGGCCGTGCGTGCGTAAGATGTTGAAACTGGCGGTGATTGGTTTGCTTTTTCTCGGCGCTCCGTCTGCCTGCGGAGCCGACTGGCCGCAATGGCGCGGACCCAAGGGCGACAACATTTCCACCGAGCAGGGGCTGGCCGCAAGTTGGCCGGCCGCCGGCCCCAAGGAACTGTGGAAGCTCGATGCGGGCATCGGCTACAGCAGCCCCGTCGTCGTGAATGACAAGGTGTACCTCTTCACAGGGGTTGATGGCAACGATGTCCTCTACTGCCTCGAGCCCGACACCGGCAAGGTCATCTGGAAGCAATCCTACGACAAAGGCTACACTGCGGCGTTTCCCGGCACCCGCGCCACCCCGACCATCCTTGACGGAAAGATCTATACCTACGGCGGCAACTCGGACCTCGTCTGCTGGAACCAGGCCGACGGTAAACTCGATTGGCGCCTGAATGTCATCAAGGAAACGGGCGCGGGTAAGAACCTGGAATGGGGCACCGCCTCGTGCCCGCTCATCGTCGGCGACCTGATCTGCGTGCAAAACGGTGCCGGCGGCCCGGTGGCGGTCGCCGTCAATCGCCGGACGGGCAAGATCGTCTGGCAGTCCGAGAAGGGTCTGGGCGGCTACGCCCACATCATTCAGGTCGACGTGCGGGGCACCAGGCAGCTCATCGTTTTCGGCGGCAAGGCTCTGTACGGCATGAACCCACAAACAGGCGCAACGCTTTGGAAAGACGCGTGGGAGACGCAGTACGACGTCAATGCGACGACGCCGATTTACGCCGATGGCCGGCTGTTTCTCTCGACGGCCTACAACACGGGGCATTGCGCGATGTTCGATCTGGCCCCGACCGGCGCGACCAAGGCCCATGAGAGCAAGGATGTCACGGTACGTTTTCAGGGGATGATTCTCGATGGCGGCAAACTGTACGCCAACAGCGAGGGAACCATCAAGTGCCTGGAGTGGCCGACCTGCAAGGTGCTGTGGTCGACGAAAGAGCCGAAACTCGGCATGGGCGGCGCGCTGCTGCGGATCCCCGGCAAGCGTTTCATTGCCACCAGCGAGCGTGGTGGCCTGTACATGATGCAGGAAACCGACTCCGGTCTGAAGGTGATCGGCGAAAAGAAGGATGCGGTCGAAGGCAAGGAAGTCTGGGCGACGCCGCTGGTCTACAAAGGCAAGGTGTATGTGAAGGGCGCCAAGGATTTGGTGTGCTTTGACATCAGTGGAAAATAGCGCGGCGGTGTACCGCCGGAATGACGACATTCAAATTGCGCGAATGAAGCAGCAAGGACGAATGAGTTAAGGCGAATATCCTTGCGTTCTTCGTCATTCGGATTTGATTCGTCATTCGAGTTTTGAATTTCGGGTTTCTTCAATGGTGCGTTCTATCCTCATTTTGTTCCTGGCGTGCTTTGCGGCCCCGACCACCGAGCCCGCAGCAAAAGTCTCTGCCGCCCAGGGCGGCGGGGCCATGCTCGGTGTTGCTCCCGACATCGACCCGCCGCCGATGACGTTGCGCTGGACCTATCTTGCCAACGAGAATGATCGGGCGTCGATCGACGCCGCTCCCGTGATCTGCGGCGACCTCGCGTACGTGGCCGACGCCCGGGGCGCGCTTCACGCCATCGACCTCGAAACCGGCAAGGCGAAATGGAAGTACGAGACCGAAGATGGCTTCGCCACCTCGCCATTGATTCTGGGCAATCGCGTGTTCATCGGCGATTTGGCCGGCACGGTGCATTGCGTGTCGGCCGGCGCTGGCAAACTGATTTGGAAGAAGGACACCGAAGCGCCCATTCACGCCTCGGCCAATTCCGACGGCAAGCACATCCTGCTTGGCAACGACGGAGCCGATGTGCTCTGCCTTTCCCCGGAAGATGGGAAGACCATCTGGAAAGCACAGGCCGGCGATCGCATCAACGCCGCTCCGGGAATCGCCGACGGCCGGGCGTTCTATTCCGGATGTGATGCCCAGTTGCGGTGCTACGACGTCGCCACCGGGAAGGAACTGTTCGATTTCGACATGGGCGTGCTTTCGGGCGCGTCGGCCGTGATCGCGGGGGATCGCGTGATCGTATCGCTGGACCAGGGCCAGGTCATGTGCATCGGCACCGACGGCAAGACAAAGCACTGGATGTACGAACAGGTGGAAGATCAGGCCATGGTTTACGGCACGCCTGCGGTTCATGACGGAATCGTCGTGGTCGGCGCGCGCGACCGGCAGGTTCATGCGATCAACCTCGAGACAGGTAAACGGGTGTGGGCCTTCCGCACCAAGGGCGATGTGGACGGTTCGCCGATGATCAGCGCCGGCCGCGTCTATGTTGGCTCGTGCGACAAGAAACTCTACGTGCTGGATCTCAAGACCGGCAGACAGCTATGGCAGTTCGCCGCCGGCCGCAGCATCGACGGCGGCGTGGCGATCGGGCAGGGGGTTGTCGTCTTCGGCGACAGTGCCGGCCATGTCTATTGCCTGGAATCGGGGAAATGAGCACAGTTGGCTTGACGCCGGCCGCGGCGTAGAGAGAATGAATGTCAACAACGCTGCCGAATCGGATGTGTAATCCGTGGTGTTGCACGCGTATGGTTGTTCTTTTCCCGGGCCGCCGTCAAATAAATGACCGGCCAAGGCGTTCTTGGCGATGCGAGGGCTTTGTATCGCCGGTTGAATCAATGGATTATGGCGAAGTCCCCCGGTCTGAGCGCCGAGGCCCAATCGCCGCAGAATTCTTGGAGGTTTAGATGAGAGTGAAGGCTGCACTACTTGGGGCCGTTGTGGGAGTTCTGGGTCTGGCCGCTTCGGCAGATCAGGTTCTGCTCGACAGGAACCACGGGAACGGGTCTTTTGAGAATCCCGCGATACCTGACGCCTACCCCTACGTTGGCACCCCCGACACTTGGGACATGCCCGGATACTTCCAGGGCAGTTTCCTGAATGTTACCGGAATCGCCAACGTTGATGGCAATCAACTCGCCTATATTCTCAGCAGCGGCCAGTACGGCGAGTCTTTCTCCCAGACGCTGACGGGGTACACCTATGAGGCCGGCCAGCAGTACACGCTTTCCGCAGGTGTCTGCATCAGCGCCCAATCGCCGCTGCCGACGGATAGAATCAGCTTGGCCTTCGTTTACTTCGACGATCAGTCGGTCCCGCACGTCGTTGGCAACGAACTCGATATCTACAATGACTTGTCCACTGGACTCAGCACGACCGCCCTCAAGCCTTTCATGCTCGAGAGTGGGTACATCAGCGACCCGGCCATCATTGGCAAAGAAATCGGCGTCAGAATCTGGACCACGGGCACGGCTGTGGCCAACCCTGCGGCTGATGGCGGTTACTTTGACCTGGACAATGTCCAGGTGACCGTGCCCGAGCCGGCCGCTCTCGGATTTGTGACGCTGGCGGCCACTGCCCTCATCCGGCCGCGCCGCCGGCGATAGGCTCCGGAGGAATTGACTATTCCAGGATCCCGTCACATTCGCCTGGACTTGCTTTGCGGGATGGCGGCCATCGCCATGGCGGCCGCATCCCCATCGGTCTGCGCGCAGACTGTGATCGCCGAGTTCAACAACGACTTCACTGCCGCCGGCGCCGCGCCCGGGTGGTCTTTTCTCTGGAACGGCAATGGTCCGATTGGCAGCGGTAGTGTTGGTTACCCGAACAATTATGTGCCGCTGCTGCGCGATGCCTCCGGTAACTACGTGGCTCCAGGCACGACCGTCGCCATCTGTCCGGCGGGCGGCGCCAATTCGGTGCCGAGCATCTTTCCCGGGCTCGGCACGACGCAGGGCAATGGCGTCGAGCGCTTCGCCATCGTGGCGTATACCGTCAGCGCCGCTGACGTGGCGGCATACGGCGGCGGCGTCCAGATGTTTCCCTACCAGTTCAGCGTGATTGACACCTCGAGCACTCAGACGTCCGACGGCGTCGACACGGCGGTCTATGCCAACGCCACCCGCATCTATTCCTACTCTTTCCCGCCGGGTTTCGTCTACGACAGTAGTGCGCCGGACGCCTATCCGGCTTCAATCGGTCTGGTGCGGCCGGGAGACACCATTTACGTGGCCACGGGTTCCCGGCGCAATAACATCGGCGACCGGCTCGACATGGATCTTACGCTGACGCTTGCTTCGATCTTCAAGGTCCTCTCGCCCACCGGAAAGCTGCTTTACGGTTCCAATATCGCCGCCACCGTGAACTCCGGCGGGATCGACCTGGCCAACCACGGCGCGGTCTATTCCTACGGCAACGGCGAGCAGGCTTCGGCATACAACCAGATTCGCCAGTGGATCCTTCAAGGCCAGGCCGGCCAGGGGGGAATCTATACGTCCTCGGCCACGTTTTCAGGAACCAACCTCCCCGCCATCATCGCCCCCGTCGACAACCAGGAGTTGCACCTGACCAGTTTCGATGGCACGCCGGTTGCGAGCCAGGGCGTCTACAACCAGATCCTGCTCGATTACACCTGCCTCGGCGACACCAATCTCGACGGCGTGGTGACGGATGCCGATCTGGTCAATATCGTCGCCCACATGGGCCAGCCCGGCAGCTACATCGACGGCGACGTGAACCTGGACGGCGTGGTGGATATCAACGACTACAACATCGTGGCGGGCATCCTTGCCCAGGAGAACAGCGCGCAGTTGCCGGCGGCATCCCAGGCCGTGGCGCCCGAGCCTTGCGCGCTCGGCCTGGCGGGCCTTGCTCTGGTACTGGGCCGCCGCACCAGGCGCATGCATCGCTGATCGCGCCGCTCTCACTTGCCATACTGTTCGGGGAACGCCTGCTCAAAGTCGATGCCGAACCAGGTCTGCGGGATCGCGTTGTGGAGCACGGCGATGTACTGATCGGCGTTGCGATAGGACCGTCCCTCGACGTGGCCGTCGAGGAAACCGAAGTTGGCGAAGAAATTGCCGGTGGGAACCGTGTAGATCTGGGTCACGGTGGCTGAGTGGTTGGTGCTGGCGCGGTCGAGGAACAGAACCACGTTGGAATTTCCCTGTCCGGGCGGCACCGCCTGGTTCGCGCGCAATCCGCTCACGTTGCGCGAGGCCCACTCGCGAAGCTTGAACTGGATCGCCACCGGTCCCCCGTTCGCCGCCTGTTCAAAGAGCTCCTTGCCGGCCATGTAATAGTAGTGCGGCATGAATTCGTTGGGGCTCCGTGTTCCCCAGTACGGATCATCGCCCGTGAGGATGAACGTCTCCGCCGGAGCGCTTGGACATTGCCACACGCGAGGCCCGCTGCTGGTAAGATAGCCGGCCAG
>JBEKVL010000502.1:0-5367 GCA_049514055.1 Tepidisphaeraceae bacterium
GGCTCGAGCGGCAGGATGTAGCCACCGGCGGCCGACGTCGTCGCGACGACCGGGACGTCCTCGGAGGCCGGCGCGGCGCTGACCGTGAGGCCGCCAAGACCCTCATTGCTGGTATAGCGGTGATCGTAGTTCAGGTCGTCGTAGACCACGCCGTTGATCTGAGCCGGCGGTTTCACCACATCGACGTTGACGGGGCGATTCCCGACGACGACGTTCTGCACCACGATAGGCGCATCCAGGGCAGCGCCCGTGACTGTCACCTTGTACGTTCCGGAGGCCACGTTCAGCGCGTAGGCGCCAGTGGATGAAGTCGTCGTGCCGGCGGACACGGCCGTGCCGCCGGCGGTGCGCAACGCCGTGACCGTCAGCCCTGCAAGGCCTTCGCCAGGAGTGAACAAACCGTCTCGATTCAGATCGTCATAGACGTTGCCGGTGATCTGCGGAGCGCCCTGCGCGGCGGGACCGACGAAGTCCACCTCCACGTTGTCCTGGCCGATCACGACATTCTGGTCAACCATCGGAGCACTGAGACCGGGTCCGGACGCCGTCACGGTATAGGTTCCGGCCTCGATCGGAATCGTGTAGCCGCCGGTGGAAAACGCGGTGGTGGAAAAGGTGGCGTTGTCGGAGTCGCGGACGGCGGTGATTGTCAATCCGCCGATCCCTTCGCGGGGGTCATAGAACTGATTATTGTTGTCGTCGCTGTAGGCGACGCCCGTGAGAAAGACGGTGTTCGCGTTGTAGGCAAAATCTTCAGTGGCCATTACGGCATTGAAGGTCTGGTCCTGTCCGGCGTCGTAGAAGGACCCGTAAACGATGCCGATGCCGATTTCCTTGAAGTCGCCAAAGAGCATGTTGATGCGATGGCCGCGGCCATCGTAGCCAGCGTCCACGAAGAGATCCTGGTCAAGCTGGGCGGTGGTGGATTGGAGCGGCGGCACGTCCGGCGTGCTGCCCCGCCAGGCGATGTTCTCCCCGTCGCCATACCCCTGATTGTTGAACACATACCCTGCGGCGGTGAATCGGTCCTCGAACGCCGTGCCGTCAAACGAATCGTGGGCGAAATAATCGTGAGCGATCATGTCCTGCGAATGCCCGCGGGCAGCATCGATGAGATACGGATTGAACGCCAACGGTTGCTTGGCATCCGTGCTGATCGTCGACACGGCGGGCACACCTTCGTTCAGGTCGATGCTGTAACGCGCGGCCTCGGCAGTGGGATTGGCACGAGCGCGGTTGATGAGCTCGAGCATGTACTGTTCATAATCGCTTGGCGTCGCGGCCGAAAGCTGCAAGCGCGGCTCAAACGCGTCCATGACGGCGCACAACCGGGAGTATCTCGCTTGTAGGGCCATCCAAAGACTCATACCCACCGACCTGAAAGTATGCCTTCGGTACTCGTCACTCTCCAGACCAGAGTCTAGCCTCACGCGGCCCGCGCTGCAACGAAATAGCATTATTTACAGCTCCGGCAGCAGCGCCGTCGCCCGCCGCAGGCGATCGTGAATGGCCTGCCATTCTGGCTCATCGGGCGGCAATTCGATATAGATCGCCCGCAAGGCGGCCGAGTCCAGTTCTCGCAGCTTCTGGTAGAGGTTCCGGGCGTATGCGGATGGATCGGCCGGCATCTGCACCAGCCGGCCGGCCGGAAGATCGACGCATGTCAATACCAGAATAGCAACGGGGCCTGTCGCAGCGCGGGCGTGGGCAAGCAGGTCGGTCTTCTGCGTGCTCAGGAAGCGGAACGCGGGCGTGGTCGGGGCATAGTGGACAAGGTGCTGGCCAGGGCTTGCGGCCGGCTGCGAAGAATCACCCTGGAGGAACCCGCACTCGACGGGGCCGATGATCCGCTCAATTTCCTGTTGTGAAACGCCGCCCGGGCGGAGAATCCGCGGCCGGCCGCCAGACAGATCGAGCACGGTGGATTCGATGCCGACGGTGCAGGGCCCGCCATCGAGGATCAGGTCGACCGCATCACCCAGTTCCTCTCGCACATGTCTGGCCGTCGTCGGCGAAATCCGCGTCGAACGATTCGCGCTGGGAGCGGCCAGCGGCCCGTCGAACTTGCGAAGCAGTTCAAGCGTCAGCGGATGCGCCGGGACGCGCAGGCCGACCGTGCCGAGTCCGGCGGTGACCTCGGAGACGATGGCCGGGATCTTGGGGAGAATCACCGTCAGCGGGCCCGGCCAGAATCGCTCGGCCAGCCGCGACGCGGCATCCGGCCAGATGGCCGCATATCGGCGGGCGATGCTGGCGTCGGCAACGTGAACGATGAGTGGATTGGTGCCGGGCCGGCCTTTGGCCAGGAATATCCGACGGACGGCGGCGGAATTGGCGGCATCGGCGGCCAGACCGTACACGGTCTCCGTGGGGATGGCGACCAGCCGCCCGGCACGCAGGAGGGAAGCCGCGAGAGATATCGTGGGAACAGGCATGATCGGGGGAGCTTTGACAGTCAAACCGTGAGTTTTCAATTTACAGTGCTCAGATCTCAAATCCCGGATTCCGCATTGCCTTTCCGTCTACTGCTCACTCGTTCTCTTTGCTCGCCGCGATTCCCCGGTCGATGAGCCACTGGCGGGCGGCCTGGTCGTCCGAGCAGATCAAGAACACCTCCTGAACCGTGCCGGTGGAGTTGTAAAGGCACTTCAGTCCGCCCGGCGTGGGATATTGCACGCGGAAGCTGGCCGGCGTCTTGCCGCGGCGCACCTTGATCCGCCCCGGCACAATCCGCGTAACATGCGGGCAGTTCTCGACAATCTCGTCGAGAATCTCGTCCAACCCGAGAACACGGCCATGCTGGCGCTTGATCCGGCCGAACTTCATGCCCGGCATTCTACCCCCAATCGCCAGCCACGGACATTCCTTTGGCCAAGTCCGCACTTTGTCTTTTTCCTTTTACCTTCTTCCTTCTCTCGCCTACCATTAGGCGTATTCAACCTCAAAAGGAGAAGACATGGCGGATGCGACGTTAAGAGTGGGTGATGCAGCGCCCGATTTTGCGCTGATGGATGAATCCAAGACCGTGGTCAAACTCAGCGATCTGCGCGGCAAGAAGGTCGTGCTGCTGTTCTATCCCATGGACTTCAGCCCGATCTGCACCGAGGAGCACTGCGCCTTCGGCCCGCAGCTCGGCAAGATCGCTCCCGGCGGCGACACCGTCGTCTACGGCGTATCCTGCGACAGCCCCTTCAGCCATGCGGCCTTCAAGAAGCAGTACGGCATTCCCTACTCGCTCCTGGCTGACACGACCCGCAAGATGGCCAAAGCCTATGGCATGTTCGCCGGCGAAGAGCCGTTCAACTGCACCAAACGCGGCACGGTCGTCATCGGCAAGGATGGTCGGATCGCGCACTATGAGGAGGTTCCAATGCGCGAGGCCCGCAAGGTCGACGTGATCGCCGCCGCGGCCGCCAAATAGACCCGGTGCGGTGGCTCGACACCGCAGAGAATACCGCTCACCGATGACCGGGTCACGACCCCAGCTCAGGTCCCGGGACTCAGAGCGCTTTCTCCCGCATATGCCAATCTTGGGCTGGCGGCAGGTCGCCGCTACAATCGCCGCCGTGGAACATGTCTTCTCATTACCGTCGCTGGTTGTGCTGCTGTCGCTCGTGGCATTCGTGTCGTCGTTGCTGCTTCTGAAATCGACGATGTCGGGCAAATCGCTGCCGGGATGCGGGCCGGGGTCTTCGTGCGACGAGGTGACGACGAGCCGCTGGTCGCGGCTTGGGCCGATCCACACGACAGTGCCAGGCGCTGCCCTGTACCTGGCCATGCTCGCCGGCGCGGTGATCGTGGCCGCGGCCAGCGTCCCTGATTCAGCACTCAGCACCCGACACTCAGAACTGGCTCGCAGAGCGGCCACATCCCTGGGTTTCTGTTCGCTGCTGGCGGCCGGAGGAGCGATCTGGTTTACGGCGCTCCAGGCCCTGGTGATACAGAAGTTCTGCCGTTACTGCATGGTGACCCATGTGTCGGCGCTGGCGGCGGCGGTGCTGGCCTTGCGGGCCGAACCGCCATCGCAGGGAATATCCGTCGCGGCCGCCGCCGTGCTGGGGTTGTTCATCATCGGACAGGTCGCCATCGTGCCGAGGATGTACTCGATCACGGAGACGACCGGCGAGGATGAGGCGGCGGGAACGCGAGAAGACGATAGTGACGAGCAGGCCGGCCCACCCGTGGCTGCGCCGGAAGAACCGCAGACCGCCGCGGCGGCCCCGCCCGCCGACCATCCCGGCCATGCGGAAGCATCCCCTTCTCAGACACCGGCCACGGTTTCGGGAGGGCCGCAATCCGTTGCGGCCGTTGTGCCCCGCGAGCCTGCACCGGCCACGGCCCTGCCAGAGCCGCCGGCTCATGCCGCCGCGGCGCCCGCCGGGCATCCGAGCCGTGTGGAAGCATCGCCCTCCCGGACAGCGGCGGCGGCAACGCCGCAGATCGCTGCGGGTGTTGCCCCGGTCCCGGCCGCGGAAAAGCCGCCCCGGCGAATCCATGCCATGGGAAAGAAAGTCTCGCTCAGTCCACATCTGTGGCCGATGCTCGGCGATCGCAATGCGGCGCACATCATCATAGATCAGTTGGACTACACCTGTCACTTCTGTCGCGATGTGCATAAGCTGCTGATGAAGGCGATCCAGGCGCGCCGGGCGGAGCTGGCGGTGCTGATCATGCCCGTGCCGATGGACATGGCGTGCAACCCGATGGTGAAAGCCACGCCGGCGGAACATCGCGATGCGTGCGTGTATGCGCGCTATGCCATGGGCGTCTTCCGGGCGGCGCCGGAGAGGTTCGCGGAAATGGACGAATGGCTCTTCGAGCCGATCCGGCCCTGGGAACTGGACCTGGTGAAGATGAGGGCCGAGTTCCTGGCCGGCGGGGCCGACAAGCTGGCGGCGGCCATGAACGATCCGTGGATGGCCAAACGGCACAACGAGGCGATGGCAATCTATGACGCGGCCGGTCAGGGGCAGTTGCCCAAGATGCTGTTCGAACACGCCGCGGTATCCGGGCCGATTCCCAGCTACGAGCAACTGCTCGAAGTCTTCGAGAAAGTCCAGCTCTTCAATCCGCAGCCCGCGAATCCACAATGAACGTGGCCGGGCCATCGTTGGCCAGGGTGACGAGCATGTCGGCCCCGAACTCGCCGGTGGCGACCACCAGGCCGGCCGCCCTGACGGCGGCAACGACATCGTTGAAGAACTGCCGGCCTTTGTCGCCGGCGGCGGCTGCATCGAAGCTGGGCCGCCGGCCGCGTTTTGTGGCCGCCGACACGGTGAAATTGCTGACCAGCAAGACCCCGGCGCCCGCCTCCTTCACATCGATGTCGAAGTGCTTGTCGCCGTTGCGGAAGATGCGCAGCGAGGT
>JBEKVL010000503.1:0-5364 GCA_049514055.1 Tepidisphaeraceae bacterium
CGCGTCCCCCCGCCTCCCGGCAACGTCAAAGGCACCGTCGTCTCCGAAGTCCAGAGCGTCTTCCTCGACGCCACCGTCAAGACCGTTCTCCTGGAGATGGGCCCGGCCGGCCACAAGATCACCTCGCGCGTCGAACTCACCATCCCCAACGGCCCCGGCCCCTGGCCGGTCATCATCTGCGGCGACCTCTGCTGGGGCCGCGTCAACGGCGACATCCTCGCCGACGCCGCCCGCCGCGGCTACGCCATCGCCGACTTCGACCGCACCGATTTCGCCCCCGACTCCCGCGACCGCTCCAAGGGCGTCTACGCCGCCTACCCCGACTACGACTGTGGTGCCGCGGCCGCCTGGGCCTGGGGCTTCGCCCGCGTGGTCGACTATCTCTACGACCAGCCCTGGACCGACCGCGAAAAGATCATCGTCACCGGCCACTCCCGCGGCGGCAAAGGCTCGATCCTGGCCGGGGCGCTGGACACCCGCGTCGCCCTGACCAATCCCAACAACAGCGGGTGCGGCGGCGCCGGCTGCTATCGCCTGCAGGCCCCCAAGTCCGAAGACATCGCCGCCATCACCAAGAACTTCCCCTTCTGGTTCTCCCCCGGTTTCACCTCATTCATCGGCCACATCGACCAACTCCCTTTCGACCAGCACTCCGTCAAAGCCCTGATCGCCCCGCGCGCCTACCTCAGCACCGAAGCCCTGGGCGACCTCTGGGCCAACCCCCAGGGCACCCAGCAGTCTCACCTGGCCGCGAAGGAGGTGTGGGATTTTCTGGGCGCCCCCGACCGCACCGCCATCTATTTCCGCGAAGGCAAGCACGAGCACACCCGCGCGGACTGGAACATCCTCATGGATTTCGCCGACAAGGTCCTGCGCGGCAAGCCCGTAGACACCAAGTTCAACAATTTCGCCTTTCCTGCGGAGCCCAAGTCGTACACCTGGAAAAAACCGTAATCTCTCCTCTTCACTGCGGAGGCACCGAGCGAGTAAATGCAGAATGCAGAATCTCGTTTCCTCGCTGGGCGCGATGATCAATCGGAACCGCGACGCCATCCGGACCATGATCGCGTTGCATCCCGATGCCGGGCCTCACCAATGGCTATCCGCCCACGTTTCATGCTCGTCGTAGACCCACGCCGCGAGTCTGTCAGGGATCGGATCATTTCAATTCTTCCGCTGCCTTCGCGTGCCAGGGCGAGTTTCCCGATCCCAGCTTGCGGAAATACTCCCGGGCCAGATCGGGTTTGCCAAGTGACTTGTAGCATAGTCCGATGTGGTAGTTCTCGTAGGGGAACGCCACCACGGCAGGTTTGCCGCTACCCAGGTTCTCGGGATATTCCATCGCCTGGCCCAGGTCATCAATTGCCTGCTGAAAGCGCCCGTGCTTCATGTGCTCCTCCGCGCGCAGCCGCAGTGCCCGAACGTATACCTCATGGGCACCCTCCCAGCCTTCCCACGGATGGAAAGTGGTCTGGCGCAGAATCTGCAACGCCTCGTCGTATTGGCCGATGTCCACCTGCCACATCGCCTTACGCAGCAGCAGCCGATAGTCCCGCAGGAGCGTGGGAGGCGCGGCCTGGTACAGCCCGGCGCGTTTCTCGTTCAGACCTCGCGCCGCATGTAACTGATCGAGCGCGATGTAGTACATGCAATCGTTCGGGTTGGCCGCCAGCGCCCGCTCGTAAGCCGCCGCGGCTCTGGCGGGATCGTGCAGTTTCTCCCGGTAGACCTCGCCAATACACCAGTTGAGTACCGCATCGCCGGGCGACGCCTTCCCGGCCGCCAGGAAATCGTCCAGCCCCTCCTGCCAACGCATCGATGCCGTGAGCAGCATGCCCCTGTAGTAATGCAGCTTCCAGTCATTGGGCAGGTAGCGCAAGCCCGTGTCCAGAACCGCAAGATCCTCGCTGCGGAAGGGAAAGACGTAGTCGCAAGACAGCCGGCTCCCTTGCTCGTAATACTCCCTGGCCCGTTGCGGCTGCTTGCCGCGGTCGGCCAGGTATCCGAGATGGAAGAGGATGAACGGATGTCTCAGCACGGGTTCGCGTTTTCCGCATAGCTTGAGGACGTCAGCGGCATCGTCCCAGAGGTTCAGTTCAGCATACCCACAGGAAGCCTCCAAGTACTCCTCCGGGTCGTCGCGCAGCAGGGCCAGCCCACTCGCATCGCCCTGGAGCGCCTTCTCGACCAGCGCCAGCCCGTAAATCGGATCGTCGGCCAGAACCATCCTGACCAGTTCACGGGCACGATCAGGCTGATTGCCGTGTCGCAAGACGGCAGCTTGAAGGATCGCCGTATCCCCGCCGGTTTCGCGCGACACGGTCGTCAGGAACTCCTGCGCCTTGGCCAGGTCGCCACGCTGGATTGCCAGAGAGGCGCGCAGATATGGCACGACATCCCGATACGCCGCCCGCCGGCCGAGCAGTTCCAGATCCTCCTCAGTACGTTCGTCGATTCCCAGCTTGATCTTGCTGAGCGCCTGGTAATAGCGCGCCATCAGGTCATCGTCGTTCCGCAGGAGAACCCGCGCCGCATGTTCTTGGGCTTCCTGATAGCGGCCCGTCTCGTACTCGTGGATGGCCAGAGCGCGCAGCGCCGGCGTGAATCCTGGGTCGAGCTTGAGCGCTTTCTCGACCAACACCAGGGCTTTCTCGGGCTGCCAGTGTTTCTGGGCGTAGTAGCCCTTGAGGTACAGATCCTCCACCGTGCATTTCTCATCCGCCGGGAACTCGGGCTCGAGCTGCGGCGGCGGAATCTTCTCCTTCGACTCGGTCTGGTAGCTGATAATCTCCGCGCCGGTGGAATCTCGCAGCACAAGACTGCACTGAGCCGCCTTGGCAGTGGTGGCCACCTCCTTCCGCCACGACCCGGCGGCCGGCAGGTCCATCTTCTCCTCAAACACCGGCTTGCCATCGGCCAGCAACTGTACCACAGCCCCGGCCAGCGCCCGTGTCGTGTTCACTGCCAGCAGAATCCTGCCGTCGCCGGGAACGAGGTTCACCGCCGCAGCGGAATTGGCCTTGACCAGTCCCTTCATGTTCTTCACCGGATACCAGGTTTCCTGCCAGGTTTCGGTCATGTGGGGTTCAAAGATCCAGGTGTCACCTTGCGTCGGCAGCCGGCCGGATTGCACTTCGAGGTACTGGCCGTCGCTGTCGGTCAGGATGTCTTCCCAGATGCCGCCACTGCGGGCCGTGCCCCAGGTCCAGAACTTGCGTCCCATGCTCGCATATCGGTCGGCGCAATGGACGGTGCCGTTGTCGCGCTGGTGGTTGTACGCGCCTTGGAAGTCGCCGGTGGTCCCGCAGAAATAGTCGTAAGGCGAAGGCGTGTTCTTGTACCAGGAGACATCCTTGCCGCCGACGATCGGCCAGGGCTGCGGATCGGCCCGGCGGCCGGCGAATGTGTATTCGGCCGGCGGGAACGTAACCCGCGTCTCGTCCCAGGCATGCACGGCCGCGTTGGCCCAGAAATAGGCGTTGTTGTGCGTGAGGGTCGGATTGGCAAGCCGGACGCGGTAGATGAGCCGGGATTCATCGGCGGGCAGGGTAATCGCGACGGTCCAGCGCATGCGGCGAACCCATTCAGTCGTGCCCACAACACAGGTGGCACTGCCGGTCGCGGGATCCCTGAAGGTCGCGTACTTGACGGGCGAAACCGTGTTCACCGAGTGGCCTCGGGTGGGGAAGTTCCACTCGATCCCGCCGGAGATCCAAGCCCCACGCAGGGCCACCAGACCCGGTTTGATAACGTGATTGTGATAGAGGAAATCGAAGTCGTGGTTGGTCTTATCGTGTGCCGCGTAGATCCGGCCGCCGAGGTCGGGCAGGATGATGACGCTGAGGTAGTCGTTCTCGAGGATTACCGCGCGGTGTCGCTGGACAGACTCGTTACGCGTAATCTCAGTCTGCAGAGGATAGGGATAGACGTTGACGTTCCAGAGCGGAGGGTTCTTATCTTGCGGCCCAATGGTGTAGGTGGGGATCTCCAGCATCGTTTCCCGCACGACGGCTTCCCGGGCGGCCGCCATCGCGACCGGCAAAGTTGCCAGGACGAACACAGTGATCGGTCGGATCTGCATGGTGGTAACCTCAGCCTCCTGATTCGACGGCTGTCTTCCTCTCGCGGCGCCGCAGGCCATCTCGCTTCACAGCGACACCGGTACAAAGGAAGCTACGTCGCGGAAACGTCCACATGGCACGATCCGCCTGGCGAGCCGGTGCCTCCGACGACATGGACATTGTCCTCCACAGCCACGGCCAAGCCGCGAAGGTACGTGTCGCCGTGGACAACACCTGCCTCCCATTTGCTACCCCGGCTGCCCGATTCAAAATACCCGGGCTCCGACCGGAGTGTTGCCCGCGCGACGATCTTCCAGGGCCTGCTGGCGCATCGCATAGGCCACGTCACTCAGCAGGCCGTCCTTCCGTTGCTGGTCGATGGCCTTGCTCACTTCTTCGATGCGCTGCCTCGGCCAGAGTTTCTGCGTCAGGGACTCGACTGTGTCGGACGCGGCGTAAAACAGTGTCGCGTCAATCGCGGCGACGGCCAGCACGGCGCTCGCTGCCTTCGTCCATCGTCTCATCGCGATCTTCCTCCGGCGAACCGCACACCCGAGTTGATGGGTATTGAGCGATCCGTGAAACGGTTCGGTCCTTGTAACTGCCTGACAGCCAGTTTCGCGCCGATGGCTCACGACCAAAAGGCCGCGGTTGAATCAGTTCACTCAATGACCACGTACAGCGCATCCTCCGGGAACTTGAGGAACCCGGTCGCGCCCTGTGCCTTGGGCGCGCTCAGCGTACACAGGCCGCGCCCGTAATCCATCTCGAGTTCGCCGGTCACGGAACGGACGGCCTTGCTCGTCTCGTCGATATGCTTGGCAAGGTCGATTGTCGTGTTCTTCGCGGGATCGCCGCCGTACTTGACCGTCACTGGACCGACCAGGCAGGCGAGCGGGTTCACGCCGTTCTTCACGTTCGACTGCTTGGAGAGCGTGTCCTTGTCGCGGTTGGGGTCGTAGCCGGCGTCCTCGGCAATGATGGGCATCCGCTTGTGGCGAAAGGCAACAAAGGCCAGGAACGTCTATGCCGCCTGGCCTGGCAACACGCAAGGTGGAATCCGGAACTCCACCATCTGGTCGGCCATCAGGGGCCTGCTGAAGAGATACCCTTGCCCGAACTCGCAATCCAGCGCCTGGAGGGTCAGGAGCTGATCCACCGTCTCGATGCCTTCGGCGACCACGCTGATGCTCAGGTTACGGGCGAGTTGTACTACAGCCTGGACGAGTGCCGCGAAATCTCGCCCTCGGTCGATGTTGGCGATGAACGAGCGGTCGATCTTGAGTACGTCCAGGGGGAACTG
>JBEKVL010000504.1:0-5348 GCA_049514055.1 Tepidisphaeraceae bacterium
CGCTGAGCGGCATCTGCCCCCGCCACCGCCCCGCGCGGATGCGCTACGCCTTCCTGCTCGGGATCCTGATTGCGGCGTCACAGATATACGTGTCGGCATCCTTCGGCCCGTATCTCGCGCTGGCGGTCGTGAACCTGCTGAGTCCGACGCTGGAGTCGAACCAAGTGTGATGTTATACGGGAGAAACACCATGTATTGCTCGCGATGCGGGAGTCAGCAACTCGACAATGCGACAACCTGCGGCCAGTGTGGCGCACCCCTGGCCCGTCCGTCCGGCCCGCCGCCGTTACCTCCGCGGGTTCCGCTGGACTATCAGAACCCGTACCACCACCAGCCGCGAGACATCGGCCAGGACGCCGCCATGCGTCTGCTGCTGCCGGTCGGCCGCTCCGGCTGGGCCATCGCCGCCGGCTACGCCGGGCTGTTTGCGATCGTCGTTCTCCCCGCTCCACTGGCCGTCATTCTGTCCATCATTGCCATGGTGGACATGAAGCGCCACCCGGAGAAACACGGCATGGGCCGCGCCATCTTCGGCCTGACCACCGGGCTCCTCGGCACCGCCGGGCTCATCATGCTCATCGTCACGAAGACACTGTAGGGTGGGCACGGCTCGCCGCTTCGCACAACGGCGCCGAACATCGTGGGCCATGTGGTATGCCAAGAGCATCGCGGCACGGGCGTTCTCACCCGTGTTTCCATGTTGTGTTATGATACCGAGTGATGACTACCGTACTCCCCGTTATGCGCATCGGAAGTGCATTGCGAAGGGCTGACCGTCTGGCGTCGCGGCGGCGGCATGGCCTGTGCGTCAACTGCGGCTACGACCGTGCCAGCAAGGAAGGCTGCCCGGAATGCGGAACGCCGATTCTGAAGACAGACGAGAAGGCAGCGCAGTAGTTCGGTCGCAACAACTTCCCCGCCACGCCAGCAGTATCACTCTCGATGAAACGCCTTCTGCTCCTGACCGTTGCCTTGTCTCTCTCCGCTCTCGCCGCCGCTCCGCTCAAGACCATCGTCGAAGCCGGAGCCGTCTTCTGGGTCGGACGCGACGACACCCCTGACCTGCGCTGGGAGCAGGCCCTCCGCGCCATCAACGAGCATCTGATGATATGCATGAACGACAACGCGCCGGATGTGGCCGTCCTCACTACAACGAAAAGGCCCCGTCAGTTGGAAGGGGGGACAAGGCACTGACGGGGCGGAGAAAGATCGTCTGATAGAGATATCCGTCTGGTTTCCTGATTCCATTTCCGGCTAATGAGCCCTCACGACTTGAACTGGATGTTTAATACCCCGATATTTGTCCGCCGGCAACAATTTTCTCGCGATTCCGGGAGCAGTGCCATGAACACATCAATGCGGACCCAATTCCCCCGTCAATCTGGGTAGACTGGACAATCTCTGCGGGTTCTTCGTGTTTCACCTGTGTTTCGGCAGCAACGACCATGACAAACATCCTCGACTACGCCACGCCGGTCCCCAAGTCGCACGCCCCGCTGGCCGTCGCCATGCTCATCGTCTGCTGCCTTATGTGGGGCTGGTCATTCCCCACGATGCAGATTGTCTCGCGCGCCTTCGATTCCCACACGCATGCCCGGGATTCCATCGACCTGCTTGCCTCGCGTGCCCTTTTCAACGGCTTTCGTTTCGGCCTGGCGGGACTGCTCTATCTGCTGCTGACGCTCGGCCACCACCGGAGCTTTTCGCGTGCCGACATTCTCGGCGGGATGGCCGTTGGCGCCTCGTTCGGTATCGCGATGCTGTTTCAGATACTGGGCCTGACCTGGGCACGTCCGTCGGTTTCCGGGTTTCTCACGGCACTGGCGGTGGTGTTTGCTCCACTTGCACAGGCGCTGGTCCTTCGGCGGGCCGTGGGCCCGGCCGCCTGGCTGGCGGTCGCGCTGGCGTTTCTGGGAATGGTTCTATTCTCCTGGCCCAACCCCGCGGCCGGCGCCGCCAACACGCTGGTCACCACACCGCCGCTGCCGCTCCTCGGTGAGTGCCTTACGGTGCTGGCCTCAATGATCTTCACGGTGCAGATACTGAGCCTCGATCACTACGGACAATCCGCGCATCCCGTGCGGCTGACCAGCATCATGTTCCTGACGACGTCCGTCATCAGCCTCTTCGTGGCCGGGGTTCTCTCCCGTGGCGGGATGTTCCGTCCGTCCCTTCTGGCCGGCCTGGCTGGGGATCGCACCGTCTGGTGGGTGATGTCCACACTCGTGCTCTTCAGTTCCGTCGGGGCGATGCACCTGATGAACACATTCCAGCCCCGCGTGTCCCCCGCGATCGCCAGCGTCGTCTATTGTTCCGAGCCGCTCTTCGCCACGCTTTTCTCCCTGGCCTTCGGCGCGGAACAACTGACCTTCCTCACGATTCTCGGTGGCGTCACTGTGCTGGCGGCCGTGCTGATCGTGGCGATCAAGCCCGCAAGTCCTACCGCCCCACATTGACCTGCACATTGCCCCTCGGGAACGAGAAATTCCCACCCCACTGGACCGACGTGCCGCTCATGTATGATCGGCCGGTCGTGATGATGTTGGCGTTGTTTGACACGTTCGTTGGCCTGCCGAACCAGCCACGGCCCATGTTCAGGCCGTAGCCGGGGTTGGCCCAGCCCCAGTAGCCTGGCAGCAGTCCATAGCCGTAGTAGTTACCCATCGGGTAAGTGTAATAGTCCGTGCTGGTGCGCCGGCCGTAGATGAGGTGGTCCTGCGCCCACAGCAGTTCGGGATCCTCAACTTCCCATGGCCAGGCGGCCGGCCTGACGGGATTCTGTGGCTTGATCGCGGGCACCGGCTGGTTCAGATTCTTCGCAAAGGCCCCCACGGGGTCGGCCCTGGCCTGCTGCTCTCCAATTGCCTCGAGACTCAACCGCTTGCAGCGCGAGGCGAACTGATCCTCCATGCCGAATACATCGCGCATGGAGCCGGTCAGTTTCGTGACCCCGACGATTTTGCCCGAGGTCACGTCCAGTACCTGTCCCAGCAGACGCACGTCGGCGCCGGCGATCTGGCACGCGCCGAAGATCACCAGTTCCGCTCGGTGTTTCTGACCGGCCTCGCGGGCCTTCTCGGGGTCGCTGGTGGCGGGTGCATCCTTGGCCGCGACGATCAGCAGCCGGCTGGTCCGGCCCAATTCGTTAACCATGTTCTGGCGCAGCGCATCCGGCAGCCAGTTGGCCGTGGCCGGGCCGGCCAGTTCCATCGGCAAGAGCAGCACGCGCACTTCGGCCACACCGCCTGCGCGGCAGACCAGTCCAGCCAGCAGGAACAGAATAGTGCTTAGTAGTCTCATGGCCGTACCTCCGGCTCTATCTATTATACGCTATCGGCCGGGGACAACGGGCACAAAAAGCCAGCCCGAATTAATCCTTGAGTTCGCGGATCTTAATGTTCCGGAACCAGACCTCGTCGCCGTGGTCCTGGAGGATGATGTGGCCTTTGGCCGGGTTGCCATAGCTGGGACTGTTCTTGAACTTGCTCTTGGCGACGGCCTCTTTCCAGGCGTCGGAGCCGTATTCCGCCTCGACCGTCTCGATGCCGTTGAGCCAGTGCTCGATGTGGTTGCCCTTGACCAGAATCTTCGACTGGTTCCACTCGCCGACGGGCTTGGGCCTGGCGTCCTTGGGCGCAAACACATCGTACAGCGATGCGACCGCGTGTTTGCCCTGATTGTCAGCCTTGCCGACCTGATCGATCACCTGGTACTCGATCCCGAAGGCGGAACTCTTGCCGGCCTGTTCCTGCACGCGGTATTTGACGCCGCTGTTGGTGTTTGGGGCGACCTTCCATTCGAAGAGCAACTCGAAGTTTTCGTACAGATCGTTGGTGGTGAGGTCGCCGCCGCCGCCCTTGGGCAGGTGATGGAGCGCGTCCTGATCGACGTTCCAGCCCTTGGGCATGTCCTTGGCGCCGAGCGTGTGCCAGCCGGTACTCGTGCCGTCGAACATCAGTTTCCAGCCGGCCTGCTTCTCCGCGTCGGTGAGCGTATTAAACGCCGGTTCCGCCGCCCGGACGATTCCGCAGACCAGTAACACGATGCTAAAGAGGATGCACCTTTTCATGGCTGTTGATACTCGTCAAACGGGGTGGTTGTTGCCGCGGCCTTTGTTGCCGCGGCCTTCATCACTCCTTTATACTTCCGCCAGACACTTCCGGAACGACTCGCGGATTTCCCGCGCGAACTGGCCGGCCCGCGATACAAGAAGTCGGGCGTGTCCGACGCTCTTCCGCGTCCGCTGAAGCGGATCCTACAGTTGTTGCCTGGCGCAACATCCCGCCATTTCGCTGGTACCCAATGACATGAACACCACCTCCACTTCCCGTCGGCGGTTGCTGACGGCCGGAGCTGCTGCCATTGCCGCTCCGTATTTCGTGCCCGCGGGTGCGCTGGGTCTGGCGGACAAACCCGCGCCGAGCAACCGGATCAACATCGGCATGATCGGCGTCGGCCGGCAGGGGTTCGCCGTCAATCTGCCGTGGTTTCTGTACGCCGATGAGTGCCAGGTGGTGGCGGTGTGCGAAGCGGATGGCTGGCGTCTGGAACGTGCCCGCAAGCATGTCGAGGATCACTATTCCGTGCGAGCGCCCGGCGGCAAGTACCAGGGATGTGCGGCCACGAAGGATTTCCGCGAGTTGCTGGCCCGCAAGGATGTCGATGCGGTGATGGTTTCCTCGCCCGACCACTGGCATGCGGTCATGGCGATCGAGGCGGCCAAGGCGGGCAAGGATGTGTCGCTGGAAAAGCCCATCTGCCTGTCGGTTGAGGAAGGCCGGAAGATCGCCGATGCGATGCAGAAGTACGGGCGGATTTCCCGCACCGACAGCGAGGCACGGTTCTACAAGCCGTTTCACCAGATGTGTGAACTGGTGCGGAACGGCCGGCTCGGCAGGATCCAGCGGATTATCTGCGGCACGCCCAGGGAACATGGGACCATGCAGGAGACGCCGGCCGCGATGCCCGTGCCGGAGGAGCTCGACTACAACATGTGGCAGGGCCCGGCACCGGAGCGGCCGTATACGCAGGCCCGCGTACATCCGATCAAGGAAGGCAAGGACTACAAGTACAACTTCCCCGGCTGGATGCAGATCCAGGATTACTCGCACGGCATGATCCTGAACTGGGGCGCGCACCTGATCGATATCGTGCAATGGGGCCACAATTCCGACCGCACCGGGCCGGTTGAGGTCGAGGGCAAGGGCGACTATCCGGCCGGGGCGTTCTGGGATGTGATGCAGGGGTTCGAGGTCAATTATCGCTACGAGGACGGCGTCGAGGTGAATTACAAGATGATCGGCCGGCCGTTTGTGCGGATTGAGGGCGCTGATGGATGGATCGAGGTG
>JBEKVL010000505.1:0-9678 GCA_049514055.1 Tepidisphaeraceae bacterium
CTTGGGAACGTCGGCGGCCTCCGCCCGTTCCTGATCCATCTCAAACAGGCTCATGGATTTCAGCTCGACCTTGAGGATTGCCCCCTTCTCGTCGCGGCTGTCGCGGATGCCTCCGTAGACGGCAAGGAGAAGGCCCTGGTACAGGGGATAGCCAACGGCCAGCGCCAGCACACCAAGCACGATCCACAGGCGGAAGTTGATCCGCTGCGACCAGGGAAGCTGGATGGATGGACCGACTTGAGACGTCATCGCGCGTTCCTCATTGCGGTTTCTGCGCCGGGGCCGGCTTCACGCTCGTGCAGGCGATCTCGAACAGGCTGACAACCAGCCCGTCCTCCGTGCGCTCCTTCACGGTGAGCGTCCCTTCGACCAGGATCTCGTCGGGAAAATAGCCTACCGCCTTTCCCTTGGGCGTGCGCACCACCAGCGTATGCTGCACCTGCGGCGGCTGGCCGAAACAGCAGGAGAAGAGGCTCGGCACCAGCGCGAATTCGGTGATGTGGTCGGCCTGGTCCAGCGGCAGCATGAACCCGCGCGTGCGGATCGTCGAGCCGTTCAGGGCCAGCACGTCCTTGGGGATGTTGCCGCCCTTTTCCGCGTCGAACTCGAAGTTGCCGAGCTGCTTGATGGCGACTTCGTAGACCTCGCCGTCCTTCGGCTTCACATGTGCCTTGCGCTCCTCGGGGCTGGTGGCGATCTGGTCCGCGGAGTTGCCCGGCAACAACTGCGGGTTGGCAAGGGCCTGATCGGCCAGGGCCTTCTGGCAAACGCGCACCTTTTCTTCGATCGGCTTGATCTTCGGCGAATCCTTGGGCAGCATCGTCAGCAGTTTCTGATAGAGCGCCAGCGCCTGGGTGTAGCTCTGGCGGTCGAACGCGATGTTTGCGTTCTTTTCCATGCGGACGACGGTCTGTTCTTCTTTGGCCGGCTGCGACGGTACGGGGATGGAGACCAGCCCCAGCAGCGTGACGATGAGTGTGATGATGATCGCCGATTGTTTTCGCATGTGTGCATTCCTACGGATCGTCCCGCCACGAGGTTGGTCGCGACGGGGTGCGGTACGCCGCCGGCGCGGGCACGAGCCCGGCCAGCGCCGACAACCGCACCACCATACCCAAGTATAGCCACTCCGGCCATGCCGTTGCCGTCCAATTGATGGCGAGGCAACCCCAGGGCGCCGGTGACGGGCGCAAATCGACCCGCTGCCTCCACCGCAGGCGAACGACTGGATTCTCGGCGCTGGCCCGGCGCACTCTTCATTGCGGCCTGGGCGGCGGGGCGGGCTTCACGCTCGTGCAGGCGATCTCGAAGAGGCTGACGACCAGCCCGTCTTCCTTGCGCTCCTTCACAGTGAGCGTGCCTTCGATCAGCAACTCATCGGTAAAGTAGTCTACCGCCTTTCCCTTGGCCGTGCGAACCACCATCGTGTGCTGCACCTGTGGCGGCTGGCCGAAACAACAACCGAACAGGCTCGGCACGAGCGCGAATTCGGTGATGCGATCGGCCTGGTCCAGCGGGAGCATGAACCCGCGGGTACGAATTGTCGCCCCACTCAAGTTCGTCACGTCCCTGGGAATGTTCCCGCCCTTCTCCGCGTCGTACTCGAAATTGCCGAGTTGTTTGATGGCGACTTCGTAGACCTCGCCCTCCTTCGGCTTCACATGCGGCTTGCGATCATGGGGGCTGGACGGGAAATCCCCGCCGCGGTTGGCCAGTTGCGCCTGCAGATCCGCCTGGGCCTGATCGGCGACGGTTTTCTGGCAGAAGCGCACCCTCTCCTCAATTTGCTTGATCCTGGGCGAATCCCCGGGCAGCATCGTCAGCAACTGCTGGTAGAAGACTGCGGCCCGTGTGTAGCTCTGGCGGTCGAACGCCGTATTTGCGTCCTTTTCCAAGCGGATGACGGCTTGCTCATCATTGGCTTGCTGCGATCGTGCCGGGATGGAAACCACGGCCAGCAGCGTGACGACAAATGCGATAATGGCCGATTGTTTCTGCATGTTCGCGTTCTTATTGAATCATCCCGCCACGAGGTTGGTCGCGACGGGCGTGCGGTAGGCGGCCAGCGCGGGCACGAGCCCGGCCAAGGCCGACAGCAGCACCACCATACCCAGGTACAGCCATTCCGGCCATGCCGTGGCCGTCCAATTGATGCCCTGGCCCATGAGCCGTTCCATGAACACCGAGCCGCCAAACCCCAGAAGGTGCCCGAGCAGCAGCCCCGCGGCGCCGCCAAGGACTCCAACGATGGCCGCCTCGCAGCAGATCAGCAGCAGGATTCGGACGCGGGTCGCGCCCAGGGCACGCAAGATGGCGATTTCCTTGCGGCGGGCGACGACCGAATTGTAGATGCTGACCAGGATGGACACGCCCGCGACAACGGTTACCAGGGCCGAGATGACCAGCAGCAGCTTGGTGCTGCCGGCCAGGAAGGTGTCGAAGAAGTCGCGCATGACCGTGGCCGGGTTTATGGCCGTGGCGCGGTTGTCGATGACCTTGAAGTTGTACATGAGCTGCATGGCGGCATAGCCGCCGCGCGAGCGCACGAGGATGGCCGACAGTTCCCATTCTTCCTTCGGCAGGTCGGGGACGATGTCGCCATGTTCGTCGAGGTGGTAGACATCCGCATCTTCCTCTTCTTTGGCGTCCTTGAGCAGGTCACCGACGTCCTTCGGGGCGGTGGCGGGCGCTGGCCGGGTCGCCGCTTGCATCTTGAACTTCTTCTTAAGTGACTCGGGCACCTTTTGCGGGTCGATGCCGAGCGACTGGAGCACTTCATCGAGCCGGTCGGGCGGGATTCGCGAGGGATCGATGCCAGCCCGTGCCAGCGCCTGGTCGATCAAGGAGCCCTCATGCTCGGCGATGGCATAGAGACTGATATAGGGAACGAAGAGTACTCGGTCGCTCGCCGTGTGGGTGGGTTTGAGGATGCCGACGATGTGCCATTTCGGCTTGTGGATGTCGGGCTTGTCGTTGGGGCCGGGCATTCCATGGGTGGCCCGGAACGCGCCGCCCTCTTTCTCATTCTGTTCTTCACTCAATTTGTCGTCGTAGAGCCGCAGGTGCAACGCTTGTGCGGTGTCGCTGCCGACCACCGCCTCGAACTTGCGCGGCGCGAAGACCCGTCCCGCGGCCAGTTCGTAGCTCTTGTCCATACGGTACTGGAAAGGGTGGTTCGTGACGGGCTGGCCGTTGTCGTCAACGGCGAACATCGCGGGGGATGTGCCGACAATTCTGCGGCCCCTGAAGCTGTCGCCGACCATGAAGGGCACGGCCGTTCTCACATACTGACGGTAGTCCGCGCGCCCCTTCGGCGCCGGGGTCTTGCGGGCCATGTCCTCGTAGATCTGGAAGGGAATCACGCCGGGACTGACGTCCAGGTGATACACCGTGTTGAGCGTCAACTCCAGCGGCGAACCCTTGGGCGGGCCGACGATGATGTCGTAGCCGAAATCGCTCTGGGCGAAGAGATTGTGGCCTTCGCGCTGGAGGATCATGATGGCGACGGCAAGGCTGACGCCCAGCAGCACGGAGAGAATCGTCAGCGTGCTGGATAGGGCCCGCTGTCGCATCTGCTTGAGGATGAGTTGGAGGAAGTTCATAGGATACCGGAGGCATTGAGGCATCAAGGCACGGAGGCACGAAGTGGAGCGGGGCTAGGCGGAAGTCATCACTGGCGCCGCCGCGCGGTTGATGTCGGTGAGATGAATCACGGTTTGGAACTGTCCGGTGACGGCCGGGTCGTGGCTGACCAGCAGCAGCATCGCGCCGACTTCCTGGCAGAGCGAGCGGATGAGCTGGACAACCTGCTGCGCGTTCACCGCGTCGAGCGAGCCGGTCGGCTCGTCGGCCAGCACGATGGCCGGACGGTTGGCCAGGGCACGCGCCACGGCCACGCGCTGTTGTTGTCCGAGCGAGAGCTTTGCCGGTCGATAGTCGAGCCGGTCGGCCAGACCCACGGCCGTGAGCAGGTGTTTCGCCCAGTCGCGGTCGGCCGGTCGGCCGGTGAAACTCATGCCCAGCAGCACATTTTCCATCGCGGTCAGGCCGCCGAGCAGATGGTGCGTCTGGAAGATGTAGCCAAGGTAACGGCCGCGAAAGACATCGCGCCGGCCTTCGGACATTCTTGCGAGAGAATAGACGGCATCGGCCGCCGAACCGGGTGCTCGATATTCGAGGATCGCCGATGCGAGCATTGGTGTGGCGGGCGAACCCGACGAACCATTACCCGGGGAGTCGGTGAACACGACCGAACCTGAATCGGGCGTGAGGATGCCGGCGACCAGGTGCAACAGGGTTGTCTTCCCGGACCCCGAGCTGCCGACCAGGGCCACCTGTTGGGCGTGCTCGATCCGGAAATGCGGAATATCGACGACGGGGGTCTCGGAGCCGTCCGGACCCCGATAGTGTTTCTTCAGATTGGTCAGTTCCAGGAACATCAAGCGTCTCCTTCAGTCACGATCCGCATTACATCATACCGGGAACAAGGGCCGGATGTTCGCGGCGGCGTTGAATCATTGTGGCCACACAGGGCAATTACGTGGGACCGCGCGCCCGCGTTCGGAGTTCACGCTTCAGCGTGTCTTCTCTGGAAGCGTCCGTAAGACAAGCTGAAGCGTGAACTCCAACCAGCTCGGCTAGAGCGACCGTCTGGCCACCAGCGCCGCCAGGCGCGAGGCCACCAGCACCACAAACCCGGCGCCGCCCACGCTCTGGCTGAACGGCCAGTTCATGGCATTGCTCATCACGTCGCCGGCCCCCACGAGCAGCACGCCGAGCACGGCGGCGGCGGCCATGGCCGTGGGCACGCGGCGCGTCCAGGGCAGGACGGCGGCGGCCGGCAGGAACAACAGCGAGAGCACCATCACGACGCCCTGGGCGTGCGTCCCGACCATCAGCGCGATCGACATCAGTGACATGAACAGGTAGTGCCAGCGCACGGGACTCAGACCGGCCAGTTCGGCCACCGCCGGCATCTGCACCATCAGCACCCAGCGCCGCCAGAGCACCGCCGAGACGCCCGCGAGCACCAGCAGCCCGGGAGCCGACCACTTCAAGTCGCCCCAGTCGACGGTGACATCCATGCCCACGAACCGGTGCTGGAGTTCCTCGAGGTGCGCTCCGGCATTGGCCACCAGCAGGATCGACACGCACAGCCCGCCGACGTAGCACCCGGCCACCAGGGCGTCGATCTGCGCCGGGCTTTTCGCCGATGCCAGAAACGCTACGATTGCCGCCACTGCCAGAATCGCCATGGGCAACGCCCAGCCTTCGGCGCCCCAGCGCAGCGACAGCGCCACGCCGATGGCCACCGCCTGCGGCAGCGCCAGTGCCGCGGGTTCCGCCGGCGACAGCCATGCAGCCGGCCAGCAACGCCGACGGCAGGCCGAACTTCAGGCCATCGAGCAAGTCCTGTGTCCAGACCATCTACGCCTCCCTTGCCGCGGCCGCGCATGCGGCGGTCTGCGAAATCCGTCCGGGCTCGACCAGTTCCACGCGGCCGGGCATGCCCGCCTGTTCGCCGGGGTGAATCCAGGCGACCTCGTCGGCCAGCTCCACGAGGTCTTCAAGCTCGTGGCTGATCAGCACCAGGCCCATGCCTGCGAGTTTTCGCTGGCGGAGCACGTCGATGAACAAGGCGCGATTGGCCACGTCCAGGCCGTCGGTGGGCTCATCCAGCACCAACACGCCGGGGTCGTCCGCCAGGGCTCCGGCCAGGATCAGCCGTTGCTGCTGGCCGCCGCTGAGGGCGGAAAATGACTTGGGGCTCAAGGCTTCCACGCCAAGTTCGGCCATGGCCCGGCGTACGGCCGGGCGCGCCGAGCGGACCCAGCCGAACCGCCGGTGCGCGGAGATGCTGAGGCTGGCCACATCCTCACCGGTCATCGGCCAGTGCAGTTCCATGGCGCGGTGCTGCGGAACATAGCCGATCCGCAACCCCGGCCGGCGCTGGACCCGGCCGGCCAGCGGAAGCAACAGGCCGACCATGCCCCGCACGAGCGTCGATTTGCCCACGCCGTTGGGTCCGTAGAGCCCGAGACATCGCCCGGCCTGCACGCACAGGCTGCCGGCGCGCACGATGGCACGCTGGCCGTAGCCAAACTCGGCGTCGATCACATCAATGAGCGCCTGTGGCAATGACCCGTTCACTTGCCCGCTCCTTCCAGGCCCAGTTCCTTCGCGGTCGCGATCAGCGTATCGACGTCATAGCGGAACAGATCCTGATAGGTCTTGACCGCCTCCACGCCGTTGACGTGATCCGGCAGGGTGATCAGTTTGGCCCCGGCGTGGTCGGCCACCCACTTCGCCTGGTCGTAGCTGCTGTAGGTTTCGACGACGACGATCTTCACGCCCTGGCTTTTCATGGTTTCGACGACCTTGCGCATTTCCGCGGGCGACGGAGTGATCATCGGTTTGGGCTCGATGGTTGCGACCACCTGCACGCCAAAGGCATCCTCGAAATAGACCCAGCCCGGATGGAAGGTGACGATCTTGAGCCTGCCGAAGGGCTTGAGTTTCTCGATGAGCTGCTTCTGCAGGTCCGTGATATCAATGACGAACTTCCTGGCGTTGGCCTTATAGAGGTCGCCGTTGGCCGGGTCGAGGTTGGCCATGGCCTTGGCGAGCGTGACGGCCATTCTCGCCGCGGCGCGCGGATCCATTTGGAAGTGCGGGTTGCCGTAGGCATGCACATCGCCCATGGAACGGTCCACCTTGCCGGTGGGCACCTCTTTGATCTCGATTCCCTCGGACATGTCCACGTTTCCCGGCTGGCCGGGCAACACCCTGGGGTTTCGCGCGCCCTTGAGCAGGTTGTCGCGCCACGGCTCGGAGTCCAGCCCCCCATGCACGAACATGTCCGCGCGGTTCAGGGCCAGCATCTCCGGCGGCTTGGCCATCACGTTGTGGACGTTCTCCGGGCCTTTCATCACGGAGTGAACGCTGACTTTGTCCCCGCCGATCTGCCTGGCCAGATCGGCAAAATCGGGCGCGGTGGTGACGATCTTCAACTCGGCCGACACCAGCACCGGCGTCAGCGCCAACAGCAATCCCATCATGATTCGGTTCATAGCAGACCTCTTCTGTTTCTTCAGGGTCCGCGTCAGCGGACGCGGGTCCATGCCCAATCGCGCGATCCGCGTCCGCTGAAGCGGACCCTACGCAGACGTCACTTCATGCTCCAGTACGGGTGCGGCGGGTGGGCTCCGATGATCCAGGTGGCCTGGAAGAACAGGATCTCCTCGGTGGGCACATCGCCGCCGCGATGCTCGTACTCCACGCGGAAGCGCAGGAATTCGCTCCAGTACCAGCTCACGTAGGGGGAGACGCCCCACGCGGTCTGGTTGTTGTTAAATGGATTCTGGGTGTAGTCCAGACGGCAGCCCGCGTACCAGTCGCGGTTGAGCTGCTGTTGCGCCAGCACGTAGGCGCCCCAGGATTTCACCGTCTCGTGGTCCACCGTGTCGTCCAGCCCGTAGATCGCCTCCGCCTGGAATATCTGGTTGTTGAAACGCCCCGTCGGGTCGGTGTGCAGCAGCGTGAAGTCGGCCCCGAGCAGGTTGGTGTGGCGATGGATGTCGCTGGAGGGATGCCCAGTGAGCCACGACGTGCCGAGTTCCAGGTTCCAGTCCCTGGCGAGGTCGTGGTTCCACAGGGCGTGGAAGTTGGCGGCCGGAGAGGTCACCGACGCATCACCGCTCAGCGTCGGCGAATCCGAATCGGCCCCCTCGCCGCTGATGACCTCGGCCACCAGCTCGATGTACTGGTTCCACGGGTTGGGCACGACGTAGCTCAGCGACAGCCCGGCGTCGCTCAGCGATTCCGGCGCCAGAAACGCCTGGTTCACCAACGGCGTGTCGGATGTCGGCAGGTCGTGCGCGTGGACGACGTTCTGCCGGCCGAAACGCAGGTGGAAGCGCCCTACCTTGGCCGTCAGGTTCGGGATGCCGAAGTCGTGGAGGAACATGTAGCCCTCCTCGATATCGACCGAGGAGTCGGGTCCGGATTGCTTCTCGCCAGTCGGGAAAACCGGGTTGGCGATATCGCGTGAGAACGAGAGGATCACCACAGCGTCGGCCCGCGGGTCGACGGCCGCCCGCATGTCCATCTCCACCTCGCCGACGTCCATGCGATTGAGGGCCTCGTTGTTCTTGGTGCGGGCCATCGAGCCCACGAAATTCGTGACGACGGCGATGTCCGGGTTGAAACTGACGGGCGACCGCTTGGTCGCCGCGTCGGTTCGTTCCTGCGCGTCCTTCAAGACCGCGTCGCGGACCTTGTCCGTGGTCTTGTTGGCCGCGTCGAGTTCGGCCAGCAGGCTGTCGCGGGTGCGATCCGCGTCGCTCTTGGCCGCGGCCGCGGGTGCGGTCGTGGTTTGTTGCGGGATGGAAGCCTTGAGCCGGGCGATCTCCTCATCGCGGGCCTTGAGTTCGGCCTGATGCCGCTTCTCCATCTCTTCCATTCGTTGTTCAAGACGTTCCAGACGTTCTTCGGCCGAGGGCTTCTGTTGTGCCGTGGCCACTTGTGAAGACGTGAGCGCAAATGCCAGAAGGCAGGCGCGCCAACCATGGATCATGCGCATGGGTATCTCCGATTCGCGGGGGAAACGAAAGGACAACGTCGGCGCACGGGCGCACCGAATCACGGCGACAGCGAATCAGAGTATGGGCGGGCCGCGGCAGGAACGGCTGGGGGTGAAGTCGGCCGACACAACCGTCTGCTCGGCCGGCACGGCCATTTCGGCTGTTTCGGCGGGTCCAAGCGGCGGCAGGTCGATGCCGGTTGCCAGGACGGGTGCGTGGAGCATCGCATGGATGGGACAACTGCTGTCGTCATGCGGTGTGGCAGGCCGTTGGTCGCCGGCGCATGTGTGCTCCTCGAGGTCATGCTGAAACTCGTGGAGCGCCATGAGCGCCCCCGAACCGAGCAGGAGCATCGTGAAGGCGGCGAAGATAACCAGCCAGCGCCGGAGCATTCCCTCAATCAAAGGACACCGCGGCGGCATTGTCAAGTGCATTCCGGCCGCATCAAGCCCCGTAGGGGCGACATCTATTAGTCCGTGGCGTCAGCCATGCGGTAAATCGGTGTCGGTAATTCAGGAGCCCCGTCGAGGCGGCAGAAGTTCTATGGCGGCAACCGGGCTGAGGATGGCATAACAGAACGCGGATGAACAACGCGGCCGGTTCACGCCGCTTCGAGCAGCAGGCCCGTCTTTTCGCCCCAGCGGAGGCGGCGGTAGGTTTGGATCTGCACGGTGCTGAGCTCGAACAGCGGTTGCAGAAGTTCAGCATTGGCATCCGCGTGATCGACCAGCAGGCGCAGGCCGGGCAGTTGTTTGGCGTCCAGCGACAATTGCGGGAGGGCCATGGAGAGCAGGGTGCGGTTTTCGGCCAGCCAGCGGAAGGCCTGGCCGATCGCCCTGAGGTCTGCCAGACCCTGGCCGGCGACGGCGAGCATCATCACGCGGCGGTCGCGGGTGATCGCCAGGCGGGCGCCCGGGCACATCGGCGGGCGGAGCGGGCATTCCACGAGTTCCCCGCCGGAGTTTCGCAGCACGGCCAGCAGAACCCCCTCGGACCCGCGGTCGCTTTCCGCGAGCGCGATGACCTCGGAAACATCCTGTATCGGTGTGGAATCGGCGAGCCTGGGGCCGGCTGCTTCGGTACTCATGGTCAGCTC
>JBEKVL010000506.1:0-5323 GCA_049514055.1 Tepidisphaeraceae bacterium
CACATCCTCGGCCGCCTTGCCGGCATTTGCCCGGGCGACCTTCACTTGTGCCGCCGCCTGCTGAGCGGCGGCCTCGACCACCGGCAGTTGTGCCCTGGCCTGGCTGAGCTGGCCTTCCGCCTGCATCTGGGCGGCAACCGCCAGGTCGAGCTTCACCTGAAAATCGGCCGGGTCGATCCGGATTAGGATCTGATTGGCCTCGACGCGTTGGTTGTCATCCACCAGAACCTCCTGCACGCGCCCGGCCACTTGCGGGGCGACCGACACGATGTGGCCGTCGACGAACGCATCGTCGGTGGTCTCGACCGCGCGGTTGTGCCAGCCGAGACCGACGACTCCCACCCCGCAGAGAGAGACGGCGAATATTCCCGCCGCCAATGCCGCGATAGCACGTCTCGTATGT
Source organism: Tepidisphaeraceae bacterium (assembly GCA_049514055.1). Taxonomy (GTDB): domain Bacteria; phylum Planctomycetota; class Phycisphaerae; order Tepidisphaerales; family Tepidisphaeraceae; genus JANYKD01. The sequence continues at coordinate 404 of JBEKVL010000506.1, forward strand.
GATCGGATACGCGTCGGTCGCGGGTGATGCGTGGGACCATGATGGTCGTGGTGTACGCCGTGTGACAACAGAACATCCGCATGGCCATTCCCTGCCGTTGACGAATCTTCGGCACCATGCACTGGTGGCGGAACAAGGGTCGCAATGTTTTCGGTTGCTTCGCCGGTCTGTGTTGACTGAACAAGGGAAACCACAGGCATGGATGTATTCATTTTTTCACCTCGCTACTTTGACTACCGTTCTTCTTGACACTGTTACGCAGTCTCGGGAAGAGCAAAGCCAGTCCCGATGCGACCAGCCCCACCGCGGCAAGCAGCCAGAACACATCCTGGAAGGCCAACACCGTGGCCTCGCGCGCGACCATCCGGTCCAGAAGCATCTGGCCGGCCGTGCTGGAGAGCGCCGGATTCAGGCCGTGACGCACCGTTCCGGCGCCGAGCATGGCCAGCGTGCGGCTGAACATCAGGTTGCCGGCCGTCAGATGCGCAGTCAGTTGCGTCGAATGCAGCGTCTGGCGCACATCCAGCATGGCGACGATCGCGGCGACGGCGATGGCCCCGCCGAGATAACGTGTCGTGTAATACATGCCGCGGGCTTCGGTGGTCAGGGCGTGGTTGGCGGCGGCGATCCTCCTGAAAATGAACTGCGCCGCCGCCGGCAGGAGGAATCCAATCGACAGGCCCCGCAGGATCAGTGGCAGATAGAGCATTTCATCCGGCGTGGCGGATGTCTGGCGGAGTGCGAACAGCGCCATCGAAGCCGTGAAGAGCAGTCCGGCGGAACAGAGCCAGGCCCGCGTGCGGCAGAAGTCCAGCCCCACACCGCAGACCAGGAGCCCCACGAGGGTGCCCAGTGAGTCCAAGCCCGTGAGCATGCCGGTGCCGAAGGAATCGTGCTTGCTGATGGCACGAAGGCTCTGCGGCAATAGATAAAGGCCGCCGAAGATCATGTTGCCGATCAGAAAACCGTAGAGGAGTCCCACGGCGACGCCGGGGTGGCGCAGGCTCTCCAGCGTCAGCAGCCGGTGAGCCTGGTTCGGGCGGCACTGATGCCAGATGAACAGCGGCAACAGAAGAAGTGAGCACATTGCGAGGAAGCGGATCCGATGAGAGTCGAACCAACCGTCCTTTTGGCCCCGGTAGAGGATGACAAAGAGCGCGCCCAATCCCACCGCCAGCAACGCCGGGCCGAACAGGTCCAGTTTGGTGTTGCGCCGTCGTGGCCAAACCTCGGCGGAGAACGCCATGGGCAGCAACGCGCCCAACCCCATCAGCGGAACCGGCAACAGGAAGAGCCACCGCCAGGACAGATTATCCGCGAAGAATCCCCCCACCGGAGCGGCAGTGGTCTTGAAGCAAAGGCCAACTATGAAGAACAAGTTTGCCTTCTTCTTCACCGCCGGTGGAAACTGCGTGGTATAGATGAACATCGAGCGGACGAGGAAGGCCGCCCCCGCCATACCCTGCAACGTCCGCATGGTCAGCAGCATCGCCAGCGAATGGCTCAGGGCACAACCCGCCGAGGCGAGCATGTAAACAACCAGTGAGGCGCAGAGGTAGGTCCGCTGGCCCCAGAAGTTGCTGAGCCATGCGGTGAGCGGCAAGATCACCGTGAAACCGGCCAGATAGAGGGTTACCACCCAACTGATCTCATCGGGGGACGCCCCGAAGCTGCCGGCGATATTCGGCAGTGCAACGCTGATGGCGCCGGTCAGGAACATCTCTGACGCCACCATGCACGTAACCGCGATAATCAGCGGCAGGTGCAAGGCCAGACTGTTCCGGCCTGCCGGGGCCAATGACTGTCCGGTGGAAGACGCCTCGTTCGTCGAGACGCGCCAAGACGCGGTGTGAGGAATTATGATTGAATCTTGTTGCATCGCGGGGCTCACAATGCTCCCGAATATGGGGTTCGGCAGCAGCGTTGAAGTTCATCGCAGAGATCAGGCACTTCTCGGATCTAATTGCGTTCAACATCCTCTGTCAGTTGTCGCCGGATCCGCGCCGGATGACGGGCCTGGGCCGTCTCCCAGGCCCGATCGGCCAAGACCTCGATTCCAGCCAGGACGAATCCCGTGAGCACCAGAACGGGCAACATAAGCATGCTCGGGTACATGATGCTCCACACGATGACGGCCGCCAGAACCAGCAGTTCGGATCCGCCAAGCAGTGATTCACTCCAGGAAGACTCCGCCTGACTTTTATCGGTTTGGGAATGGTCGGGGCGCTGTTCGCAGATTGGCCCCATTCTCAACACCGGTGAGGCTCCGGGGGTCCGAGACAGGTGGATGATGATGCGGTTTGTCGTCTGCATGACTGAGCTCCTTTCATCGAGACCATTTTGGTATACCGCTAAACACTTGACTGCCATACTATCTGCGCAAATAAAAGAACACTGCCATCATTCCCGCCGGAACGCCGGCAGTCCCGCCTGCACCTTGACGAGCAGGGAGACGAGCGTCTTACGCTCGGACGTGGACAGGTTGCCCATCAACTCCGCGATCCGCCGATACCGATCGGGCAGGATCTTCTCGATCAGGCGGTGTCCGGCCGGGGTCAGGGCGATGGGCGTCACCCGGCGGTCATCACCGCTTTCCTTCCGCTCCACATGCCCGTCGCGTTCGAGCCCATCCACCAGTCCGGTGATGTTCCCCTTGGTGACGCCCGAAAGTTCCGCCAACTGCGAATGCGACAGCGGCGCGGGGTGATGCTTCAGCAGTAAACCCAGGACCAGGTGCCGCCCCTCGGCCAGCCCGTAGCGGGCGAGATTCGCGCCCGACGCCGCTTCAACTTCGTGGGCGACCCCGAGCAACGTCAGGTAAGCTTCCAGGGCCGTCGCATCCAGCGACGGGTAGCGCTCGGTGGCCATCCGCTGCAACTGCTGGTATTTCGGGATGTGTTGCACAGGGTCTGCTTTGGCTGTCATGAGCGACTCCTTGGTTCACTGGCATATAGTATATCGGTAAATCATATAGGTGTCAACATGATTCTCATGATGAGCGATTGGCGTGCCGCATCCCGCAAATTCACTTAGTCGCTACCGGACAGGCACTTGCGAATTCCATGGTCGCCATTGGCTTGAGCCGTTATTTCGGCTCAACGATTTCTCGTCTCTGGCGAGAGTTGAGAAGTCGCTTATCGCCCGCAATAATGGGAACATGGAACCCGAACTCCCCGGTCCCATCAACTACAAGTTTGTGGTGGACTTCCTCTTGGAAATGGCCCAGGGGCAGTCGTTGGACCAGTTGGTTCAAAAGCTTCTTCGCGCGGCCGTGGAGACGCCTCGGGGGGCTGTCGTGGCTGTGGTGATCTGGCTGATCGAGAACCGTGCGGACGGGGGAGAGGCGGGCGACCAGCGTGTTCTCTACGCCGTGGCCGGTGTCGCCAACGCCTCCGCCGATGCACCCGATCAACCCTCGCGGTTCCCGGATCATCTGGCACGAATACCCCTGGGTAGCGGGCCGATCGGACGAGTCGCTTCGACGAAGGAGCCGTGCCTGCTCCACGATCTGGACCAGGATCCGGGAGAACTGGCCGTCGCTGCCGATTGGCTTAAGTCGAAGGGCATTCGCGGTTTCGTCGCCGTTCCCCTGGTCTACAAGGGCGACGTGCTGGGTGTCTTGGGTTCCTTCGACCACGCCAACCCGGGGCCGGAGTGGCTCGAATTTGGGCGCATCGTCGCGGAGCATGTTACCGCCGCCACCGTCATTGCACGGTCCTTCGAGGAAATCCAGCGGCTCAAGGCGGAACTCGAACAGCAGAACGCGTACCTCCGCGAAGAGGTCGTGGAAGCCAAGGCATGGGGCGATCTGGTCGGCCAGAGCGCGGCACTGGAGCAGGTGGTGAGCCAGATCGACCTGGTCGCTCCGACCGACGCCTCGGTCCTTATCCTGGGGGAGACCGGCACTGGCAAGGAACTGATCGCCCACGAAATCCATCGCCGCAGCCAGCGGCGCGACAAGCCGCTCGTCCGGGTCAATTGCGCTTCAATTCCCAAGGATTTGTACGAGAGCGAGTTCTTCGGGCACGCCAAGGGTGCTTTTACAGGCGCCATCAAGGATCGCGCCGGGCGCTTTGAGACGGCCGAGGGTGGCACGCTGTTTCTGGACGAGATCGCCGAAGTACCCCTGGAGCTCCAAAGCAAGCTGCTCCGCGTGCTGCAGGAAAAGCGCTACGAACGGGTGGGTGAGGACCGCACGCGCCGGGCCGACGTGCGCATCATTGCCGCCACCAACCGGGACTTGAAGAAAGATGTGGACGCCGGCCGCTTTCGTGAGGATCTCTATTACCGCCTCAACGTGTTTCCCATTCGGATTGCCCCGCTGCGGGAGCGCAAAGAAGACATTCCGCTGCTGGCGCAGCACTTCGCTCAGCGGTCGGTCAAGGAATTGCGCTGCCCCCAAGCCCGGCTGACCCGGGCCGGCATCATCCAGCTTCAGAGCTATGGCTGGCCGGGCAACGTCCGCGAGCTACAGAACGTGATCGAGCGTGCCGTCATTTTGGCGCGGGGCGGCGTGCTGGAATTCGACCTGCCCGTCCGAGACGCTCCTCCCGACACGCGACCTCAAGGAAGGCGCACCGAGGAACCTGAGCCGGGATTCCTCACGGAATCCGAAATGCAGCAGCGCGAGCGTGAGAACCTTCTGGCGATCCTCGAAAAGACTGAATGGAGGGTCAGAGGCCCTGGCGGCGCGGCTGAACATTTGGGCGTGAAGGCGAGCACATACCAGTCACGAATGAAAGCCATGGGGCTGAAGCGGCCAGCGTAGGACGGGGTTCATCGTCCTCCGGAGTGGAACCTAGACGAGTGACTCTGATTCCATTCTCGATCCATCGTACTGCGAATTGTAGTGCATAAGTAAGACCCCCAGCTCGACACGCACACCCGCGAACTCTTCATCGTCGCCAACTATCAGGCAGG
>JBEKVL010000507.1:0-5297 GCA_049514055.1 Tepidisphaeraceae bacterium
CACGGCCGTCGCCACTTTGAACCTCACCGGCGGCACCTTCACGTCCAATGTGGACATCCTGGAGGGCGGCGGCGCGACCACTTCGACCATCAATATCAGCGGCGGCACCCTGGACATGAAGGGCCACAACATCGGCAGCGCGACGGCCTTGATCGACAATCTGGTGTTTGCGTCGGGCGGACTCATGAACGTCGCCCAGATCAACAACGGCGCCGGTCTGACCAAGACCACGACCGGAACGCTGACCCTGGCCAATGCGGCCTACACCGGCGCGACCGCCGTGCAGGCGGGCACCCTGAAGCTCAGCGGCTACAATCCGCTGCCCAACAGCGCCACCATCAATGTCGGCAGCGGCGCCGTGCTCGACACCACCGCCGTCACGGATAACAACAGCGCCAGCGCGCCCTTCCTTGTCGCCGGCACTCAAACCCTGACCAACAACGGCACTGTCACCGGCCCGCTGGCCATCGACGGCAACCTCAACGGCGCCGGCAGCTTCGGGAACGTCACCATTGACGCCACCGGGATTTTCAGTCCGGGCAACGGCGGCTTCGAAAGCGCCAGTACCACGAACCTGACACTGGGCAACGGCGCGACCCTCTCGTTCGTGCTCGGCGCGCCGGGCTCGCCGGCTCCTTCCGCCACCAACAGCAACATCAACATCGGCAGCGGCGCCCTGACACTCGGCGCCAACACCAACATCCTGTACGTGCCGGCCGCCGGCTTCGCCCCGGGAACCTATCACCTGGCCAACTACGGCACTCTGAACGGCAGCACGATCTTCAACGTGGCGAGCATCGACCACTACGACGTCACCGTGGCGACGACGGGCGCCAACCGGTTGGATCTGACCATCGCCGCGCCCGACTGGGGCCATTGGGTCGGGCCGGCCGCCGGCGGGACCTGGAACAACTCCGCGAACTGGTCCGGCACCTATCACGGCAGCGCACTGGTGCCCAATATGGCTTCCGACGTCGCCAACTTCACCAGCCCCGCCAACGCGGGGACCATCGCCCTGGATGCCCCGGTGACGCTGGGCCAGATGGTATTCAACAGCAGCGCCGGCTATACGATCGGCGCGCCCGCCGGCACCAACGGCCTGACGCTGGACAACGGCCTCTTCGGCAACTTCGGCGTCGCCAGCATCAATGTTCTCGACGGACAGCACACGATCGCGGCCGGCGTAACGCTGGACAATCCCACGGTGGTGACCATCAACAAGCCCGCGGACGCGCTGACCATCAGCGGCGAGATTGACGGGACCCCGGGCCTGACCTTGAACGGCTCCGGCACGCTGACGCTCAACAACTCCCTGAACACCTTCGGCGGCGTGACCGTCAACAGCGGCACCCTCGCCATCAACAGCGACGGCGCCCTGGGCGCGGATACGGCGACGCTGACCTTCGCCGGCACGGGCGGCACGCTCAAGACGCTCGCGGGCATGACCATCGCGCGCGACATCGCCGTCAACACCGTCGCCACCATCGACACCAACGGCGCCAATCCAACCATCACCGGCAACATCGCCGGCCCGGCCACCGCCACGCTCACCAAGGTCGGCGCCGGCGTGCTGACGCTCGGGTCGCCTACAACCTACGGCGGCGCCCTGGCCATCACCGGCGGCACGGTCCTGCTGACCGATTCAAACGCGCTGCAGAACGCCACGCTGACCACGGCCGGCGTCGTGTTCGACAGTTCCGTTTCGAGCAAGGTCTTCACCATCGGCGGCCTGAGCACGCAGAACGGATCGTTCGACACCGCCCTCCAGGACAACACCAGCGGCACGCCCGTGGGCATCACCCTGAGAGTCGGAAACAACAATGCTTCGACCACCTACTCGGGCAACCTCACCGGGCCCGGTACTCTCAACAAAGTCGGAACGGGCACGCTCGATCTCACGGGCAACTGCCTGTACACCGGCGGGACCATCCTCAGCGCCGGCCAGTTGAACCTGCACAACAGCACGGCGTTCGAATCCGGTCCGTTTACGATTACCGGCGGCATCCTCGACAACCTGAGCGGCAGCACCATCACCCTCGTCAACCCGAACCAGCAGACCTGGGGTGGCAACTTCACCTTCGTCGGCACCAATGACCTGAACCTGGCCGCCGGCAATCTGGCTCTGAGCGCCGCCAGCACCGTGACCGTCGGCAACCCGGCCGCGACCCTGACCGTCGGCGCCATGGACGCGGCGACATTCAATCTGACGAAGATGGGCGCCGGCAAACTGGTGTTCACGAAAGCCATCGTCAACGGCGGCCGGCTGGAAATGGCCGGCGGCAGCCCGACGGGGACGATCGAATTCGCCGCCGGATCGAGCGGCACCTTCTCGAGCCGTCTGATCGTGGGCCGCACCACCGGCGGAAGCGCCGCGCTGATCCTCGACAGCGGCGCCGGGACCGTCAGTTTCTCCGACGACAGCACCGTCAGCAACTACATCGGCCTCGAAGGCGCAAGCGGCGCCGTCACTGTCAACGGCGGCACGCTCGGATTCAGCGGGCCTTCCGGAGGATATCTCTTCATGGATGCCGATGGCGGCACGCACAACCACAACGGCAGCGGATCGCTGGTCGTCAATGCCGGGACCGTCAACGTCGGCGTCCTGCTCGGCATGTCGAATGTCCGCGCCGGGCAACCCAACCCGCCCACGCAAGCCCTCGACGGGGTTTCCACTCTGACCATCAACGGCGGGCAGGTGAATATCGGGACCGGCACTCCGGGTGCGGCCCTTAACGGTTTGTATCTTTCCGCCGACAACATTCCCACTTACGCGGACGGCCAGGGCGCAGGGCAGACGCTTGTCACCGTCAACCTCAACGGCGGCACCCTGTCTCTCGACAAGTTCGTCATCGGCGCTGTCGGTTCCAAGACGATCTACCTCAACGGCGGGACACTTCAAGCCCGAAGCAACGACGCCCCCGCCACCGCCCCGTTCCTGCCGTCGTCGAGCGAATCGGTGTACGTGAAGAGCGCGGGCGCGTTTGTCGACACCCAGGCGTTCAACATCAGCATCCTCACGGCGCTGAGCGACGATAATACCGCTCCCGGCTCCAGCGGCGGGTTGACCAAGACCGGCACCGGGACGCTCACTCTCGGTGGCTACAACACCTACTACGGTTCGACCGTCATCTCGGCCGGCACGCTGACCATCAGCAATGATGCCAATCTGGGCACGGCCCCCAACACCGCGACTGCCAACAAGATCGTCATCAATAGCAACGCGACGCTGTCAGTCGGTGACAGCTCTTACCAGAACACGCTGACGCTCAACGACAAGCGTGGCATCGCCATCGGTCCTTCCAGCGGATCGGGCGACGCCACCATCAACGTGGGTGCCCTGCAGACCCTGGCGTACGCCGGCGTCATCGCCAATCACGGCGGCACAGGCAATCTCATCAAGACCGGCCCGGGCACGCTGGATCTCTCCGGTATCAACTCCACCACCGGCACCACCACCGTCAACACCTACAGCGGCACCACCACGGTGCTGGGCGGAATTCTGCGCATCGGCGACGACCGGAACCTGGGTCCCGCTCCCGTTGCGGCGACGGCCGGCCGGCTCGTTCTCAACGGCGGCACCCTCTCCGCCAGCCAGACACTGACGCTGAACGCCAACCGCGGCATCGCCGTCGGCCCGGCCTCCGGCTCGGGCAGCGGCGGCCTGGATGTGGTCTCCGGCCAGATGACCTACAACGGCATCATCGCCAACAACGGAGCCGGCACCGGCGGCCTGACCAAGACCGGCTCGGGCACGCTGGCGCTGTCGAACGTCCAGACCTACACCGGCCCGACCACGATCAGCGGCGGCACGCTGGCACTCGCCAACGGCGGCAGCCAGAACACCATTGCCTCCTCCAGCTCCATCTCGATCGGCGGCGGCGCCACGCTCGACGTGTCCGCTCTGAGTGGCGGCACGATGGTCCTGGCGGCCAATCAGGGCCTGGCCGCCCCGGGGAGCGGCACCGCGAACATTACGGGATCGCTGAATGCCGGCTCCAACACCATCGACATGATCGGTGGCAGCGCGGGCACGCTGGCCATCAGCGGCGGCATGAGTTTCAACAACGCGCAGCTCAGGATGGAAGTGGTGAACGGCAACTCCGACGGCATCACGATTGCCGGGGCTGCCACGTCCGGCGGCAACAACCTGATCGATCTCATGGTCGCCGGGACGACCTCCGGCACCTACACGCTCATCAATGCCGGCGGCGGCGGGCTGAACGGCGCGACCTACACGCTCCGATATCTGAACCGCACCAACTGGGTGGCCGACCTGACGCCGGCGCCCGATGCCAACACCGTGCGCGTCACCGTCAGCCCGAGCAGCGAGACGCAATACCCGGCCCTCTACTGGAAGGGCGGGCAGGTGCTTAATGGCGGCAACGTGCTGGCGCTCTCCGACATCAATGGCAGCAACTGGACCACGGATCCGGGGCTGACGACGATCAGCCCGCTGGTTCCCGGCGCCCAGCAGGATGTGTACTTCCCGGCGGCCAGCAGCGTCCGGAACACGGTCCTCGGCGCCGACATGTCCTTCAAGAGCATCACCATCGACAACGCCGGCGGCAGCAAGATGACCATCGGCGGGAGCAACACGATAACTGTTGTGGCGCCGTACGGCACCCTGGCCGGTATTACGGCCAACGAGAGCGCGGACATCAACTCGAATCTCGCACTGGGCAATTCGCAGACCTGGACGACCGCCGCGCTCAAGACTCTGAGCGTCGGCGGCAACGTCGACCTGGGCAGCGGCTCCACCTTGACCATCGACGGCGCTGGAGACACCAGGATCAGCGGCGTCATCGGCGTGGGCACCTATGCCCCCGGCGCGCTGGTCAAGAACGGCGCGGGCGCGCTGACTCTCGGCAACAGCAACCTCTACACGTACGGCACCACCCTTAACGCCGGCACGCTGAATCTCAACAACCCCCTGGCCCTGGGCAGCCAATCCGCCAACCTGATCATCAGCGGCGGCACGCTTGGCAATACCAGCGGAAACCCGATTACGCTCGCCAACACCACCAACAACAGCCAGTACTGGAACGGCAGTTTTGCCTTCGCCGGGCCCGATGCCCTGAACATGGGCACGGCCGCCGTCAACATCAACAACAGTCCCACGGTCACTGTCAGCCAGAGCACCCTCACGCTCGGCGGCATTGTCAACGGCAGTCCGACCACCGCCAACCTCGTCTTCACCAAGGATGGCCCCGGCACCCTGGTCCTTGCCGGCACCAATTCATGGACCGGCAACACGCTCGTCCATGGCGGCACGCTGCAGGCCAATACCAGTCTGCCGG
>JBEKVL010000508.1:0-6160 GCA_049514055.1 Tepidisphaeraceae bacterium
TCGGCCGCGATCGCCCGGGCGATGCAGAGCCGCTGCTGCTGCCCGCCCGAAAGGCCCAGGGCGCTGCTGTGCAGCCGGTCCTTGGCCTCATCCCACAGCGCCGCGCCCCGGAGGGACTTCTCGCAGACCGCCTCAAGCACGGATCGGCGATGCTCCCCGCCGATCCGCAGCCCGTAAATCACGTTCTCGAAGATCGACATCGGAAACGGGTTGGACTTCTGGAACACCATCCCCAGCCGTTTGCGGACGGTGATGACATCAACATTCCGGCCGTAGATCGGTTGCCCGTGCAGATGGATGTTCCCCTCGATGCGAATGTTGTCGATCAGGTCATTGAGCCGGTTCACGCTGCGGAGAAGCGTCGACTTGCCGCAGCCCGAAGGCCCGATCAGGGCGGTGACCTTGCCGATGGGAATCTTCATGTTGATATCGAACAGCGCCTGCCGCGGGCCGTAGAACAGCCGGAAACCTTCCAGGCTGAGCACCGGGACCTCGGCGGCGAGCTCGGCGTGGGTATCGGTCGCTGACGAGTCGGCCTCGCCTGCCGTGGATGGGGCCGCGAATACTGCGGGCGCAACGGGACCGCCGGTGAGATCGCGTACCTCGACACTGCGCATCACGGGCCGGGTCATTGTCCGTGGTTCCTCGGTTGCGGTCATAATACCATCTCCTCTGGCCCGGTCATTGTGCGTGTCTTGACCGGGCGAAATAGCGGATCAGCATGTTCAACACGAAAATCAGGCTGATGAGGACCAGTATCCCCGCCCAGGCCTGTTCCTTCTGGGCTTTGTAGGGACCGGTGGCGTACACGTAGATCTGCACAGTGAGCGATGGAAAGGGCTGGTTGGGGTCGAGAGTCAGCAGCCGCGAACCCAGCGCCGTGAACAGCAGCGGCGCCGTCTCGCCGGCCACGCGGGCCAGAGCCAGCATGATGCCCGTCACCAGCGATCCGGTGGCCGAGGGCACGACGACCTTGAGCACGGTCCACGCCTTGGTGGCGCCAAGCGCGATCGAAGCCTCGCGGTAGCTGTTGGGCACCAGTCGCAGCATCTCCTCGGTCGTCCTGGCCACGATCGGAATCATGATGAACGCCAGGGCCAGCGCCCCGGCCCAGCCGTTGTAGTGCCCCATCGGCACCACCAGCAACTCGTAGCCGAGAATGCCAACGACGATCGAGGGCACTCCGGCCAGCACGTCGCTGATGAACCGCACCGGTGAGGCAATACGGGAATTGGACGAATACTCGGAAAGGTACACCCCCGCCAGCATCCCCACGGGGATGCCGACGACGCTGGACATGGCGATGAGCATCGCCGTGCCGATCAGCGCATGTTTCATGCCTCCGACGTAATCGGTTCGGCCGGTCGGATAGTCCGTGAAGAACTGCCAGCTCAGGCTCTTGAAGCCGATGGAGAGGAGATATCCCGTGACCAGGGCGAGCAAGGCGAGAATGAGCGCGGCGAAAGCGATGCACAGCACGAATGCGGTGCGGCTCTTGTATCGCGTCCAGTGCTCGTAGGCCGTCAGGGCCATCTTGCGTTCCTCCGTGTCAATGGGCCGCCGCCGTGCGCGAACCCGAACCGACAACCAGCGTGCGGGCGACGACGTTGAAGACCAGGGACATCAACAGCAGGATCAGGGCGACTTCGATCAACGCCGAGCGGTGCAGCAGGGATACGGCCTCGGCGAACTCGTTGGCCAGCAGCGAAGACATCGTCTGCGCCGGGGCCAGCGGCGAACACTCGATCTGGTTGTTGTTGCCGATGACCATGGTGACGGCCATGGTTTCGCCGGCGGCGCGGGCCAGTCCGAGCATGACGGCGCCAAAAAGCCCCGATCGCGAATAGCGCAGCATCTCGCGGGCACTCTGCCACCAGGTGGCGCCCAGCGCCAGCGAACCTTCGATCTGCGCCCGGGGCACCGCCCGCAACACGTCGCGGGCGATCGAGGTGATGATCGGCAGCACCATGATCCCCAGGATCAGCCCGCCGCAGAGCATGTCGCGGCCCGTCAGGGCAATCGGGCGGCCGTGCGAGTCGAAGAACATCCAGTGCAAGCCGGGAACCCTGTGAAGGAGCGTCTGAATCCCGGGCTCGACGTGGCCCTGCAGAAACGGCGCCAGCACGAACAGCCCCCACAGGCCGTAAGCGATCGAAGGAATCGCGGCCAGGAACTCGATCAGGAACGACACCGGTGCGATCATCCACTTCGGGGCGATCCGCACCAGGAACAACGCCGCGCCCAGGCTCAGCGGCACGGCGAACACCAGCGCCAGCCCGGAACTGACGGCCGTGCCGTAAATCACCGGCAGTGCGCCGAAAGACGCGGGAATCGTCTCCATCACGACTTCGCCATCTTCGACGATGACTTTACCGCCCGGCCCGTGCTTGGGTACCTCGAGCTCGTTGGGACGCCAGTTGGAAGTGACGAGAAACTTGATCCCGAATCTCTTCACGGCCGGCGCGGCCGACACGGCCAGCACCACGATCAGCGCCGCCAGCATGGCGATGATGATGCAGGCGCTGGCGCGGGCGACCCATTCGAGAATGAAGTCGGCCCAGGGAATGCGGCGCCGGCCCCAATTCCGGCTCGGCGCCACATAGGTCGCAGGTTTGATGGGATCCAAGCTCGTCAATCACTCCTCCGAAAGCAGGGCCAGCGTCCTCGCTGGCCTTCCTGAATCACGAATCGGCCGGCTTTCCAGGCCAGCGAGGACGCTGGCACTGCTGACTACTTCTGCGGCGTGACCGCTTCGCCCTTGTACGTGAGATGCATAAGGGTCTCGCCGACCTTGGCCTGCACCTCGGGTGCGAGCGGGGCGTACTCCAGTTCGCTGCACATCTTCTGGCCGCCATGCGTGGCCCACCACAGGAAGTCCACCAGTGCCTGGGCCTGCTCTTTGCTCTTGACGTTGTTTAGATCCTTGTAGACGATGAGGTAGGTGAACGACGCGATCGGGTAGGTCTTTTCGCCGCCCTGGTTCCAGAGATTGGCGGCCATCACGTCGCCCTTGAATTCCGCAGCCGCGCCGGCGCCGGCCAGCGAGATGGACTCCGGCGATGCCTTCACAAACTGGCCGTCCTTGTTCTTCACCATGCCGAAGGCCAGCTTGTTCTGCACGGCGTAGTTCTCCTCGATGTAGCCGATCGCGCCCGGCGTCTGCTGCACGACCGCCGCCACGCCCTCGTTGCCCTTGCCGCCCTGGCCCAAAGGCCACTTTACGGACGTGCCCATGCCGATGGTCTCCTTGAACGACTCGCTCTGCGTGGCCAGATAGTTCGTGAAGACGTAGGTGGTGCCGCTGCCGTCCGTACGCCAGGCGGGCGTGATGACCATATCGGGAAGAGTCACGCCCTCGTTCAGGGCCGCGAGCTTCGCGTCGTTCCACTTGGTGATCTTGCCCAGATAGATGTCGGCCAGGACTTCGCCGGTGAACTTCAGATCCTTGGTGATGCCCGGCAGGTTGTAGGCGGGCGCAACGCCGCCGGCACAGGAAGGAACCTGAATCACATTGTCGGCGCCGAGCGCCTCAAGCTGTTTCTTGTTCAGCGGAGCGTCCGAGCCGGCGAAATCAACCGTCTTTTCGGTTATCGCCTTGATCCCGCCTCCGGAACCAATGCTTTGATAGTCGATGGCCACGCCAGGATGAACTTTCTGATACTCGACAACCAGGCGCGAATAAAGCGGGTTGGGGAACGTCGCCCCGGCGCCCTGAAGACGGGTCTGCGCCGAGGCCACAAACGCCGCCGTGAACATCGCAATACCGAGAGCCAAAGTGCGAAACATGTTAATCCTCCCTTAAGGATCGGGGCCTGCGGAGACACTCCGCATCTCTTCTCATGAACACATGAAGACTCTAGCCCCGCAATATTTGCGTTGCGCTAATATGGCGCTAAGTATGGCCTTTGGGAAAGACCCCTCAGATCACCGGCTGCGGCCGTGCATCTTCAATGAACTCGATCATCCGTGCTCGCACGCCCGGGTCGCTGGTCGTCGGATCACTTAGCCCCACCCACTGGCGGAATAACAACTTAACCAGATCCGCATCGCTCCTGACCGACTTCATCACGGCTTGGGACTTCCGGTAGTTATCGGACGGCCAGAACTCCTCGCGCGGCCACGCCGCCCGCCCGTAGAACTGCATTTCCTGCTCGCGCGACACAAACGTCTGACCGCGGCCATGAATCACCAGGACCGGCCGCGGCCAGAGGTCATCCATGACACCGGCCGGTCGGAAAGACCCCAGCCAGCCACCCACATGGCACGAAGCCAATGGCACAGACACCCAGCGTACGACCTGCCGCAATCCCACCGGCAACAGGCGATTCGACACCTCGGCCACCATCTCCGGGAAATCCGCCCAGGGCTCGACCAGGATCAGCGCGTCGATGGCGCTTCCTTGCGGATCGGCCGCCGCCAGCGTCAGGGCCACCGCCCCCGTATTGATTCCCAGGCCGACCACCCGGCGAGCGCGCTCCGGATACCGTTGTTTCACCTGGCGAGCCGCCGCCAGTACGTCGAACCGCTCCAGTAAACCGTAGCTGCACGCATTCCCGGCGCTGGAGCCGTGTGCGCGGAAGTCGAAGACCATCACGTTATACCCCTGCCCGACCAGGAACTCCGTCAGGCCCATCTGCTGTTGTTTCCGCGAGCCCACGCCATGACAGATGAGCACCGTCGTCGAACCCGCGGTGCCGCCCGGCCTGCCCGGTGCCGACAGAAACCATCCGCTAACATCGATGCCGTCGGCCGACTTGAACCGCTCCTGTTGCCAGGCGAGTTTGCGCGTGGCCGGGGTTACGCCATCGCTGACTCTCGGCCGATATGCCAGAAGCAGGGCAAACACGTACCCGAGCGTCAGCGTGAGCATGAACGCCCGTTGCACCAGGAACGCCACCAGCGCCAAGGTGTGACGGCGAGGCGCCCAGTCCCGCCGGATTCCCAGCCATCGGCACAACCGCCCCATGCTCCACCAGTCGGCGATCTTGATGGCGCAGGCGGCCGCCACGCAGACGTCAATCGTCCGGGCCGCGTCGGCCGTGGACACGTGCCCATCGAGCAGCCACGCGTTGAGCAACACAAAACCGATGCCGAACAGCGTCCCGAGGATGCAGGCGAACACGAGGCCAAGAACCGGCTGGTGCTGGCGATGCCGTTGCCATCGCCGCAGCGCAAACGCCCACGCCCCCAGCGGCAGCAGGACATAGACGGCAGTCAGCATGGCCGCGACGAATGGCATACGGCAATCATATACCACTGCGGGCTTCTTACTGCGCCACGATCAGCGGCTTGACCTAACCACCGCGTCGAACGCGGCCGGGTCGCCCACGGCCAGCTCGGACAGCATCTTGCGGTTGAGCGTGATGCCGGCCTGGGCGAGGGCGGGGATGAAACGGTTGTAGTGAATCCCGCGGGCTTTGAGCGCGGCATTGAGGCGGGTGATCCAGATCGAGCGGTAGGTGCGCTTCTTCTGTTTGCGATGGACGTAGGCGTAGACCATCGCCTTCTTGGTGAACTCCAGTGCCGGCCTGTAAAGGTCGCCGGGACCGCCGACGAAACCACTGGCGGCCTTGAGGACGCGTTTGCGTTTGCGGGCGTGAATCACGCCGCTCTTGATACGAGGCATGGGTCGATCCTTTCTGAGCTAGAGGCCCACATACCGGAAAATGCCGGGGGGCTTGGCTGCACCAGCCACGAGCCGGTGCTTTGTTATGATGAACGCGCGGGACAGTACACCGTCACGCGCCGGATTACTTCGTGCCGCCTTCGCAGGAGCAGGAACACGCGCAGCCGCCTTCTTTCCTCCGGGCCGCCGCCGCGTTGCGCCGCTCGTGGGCGATGCGGTTGGGGTTGAGGCCCTTTTTGCCGATCAGCTTGCGCAGACGCGGGGCATGGGTTTCGGAGGTGATCGCCGGCCGGCCCAGTTTACGCAGCTTGCTCCCGTTGCGCGTGCTGAGCAGGTGGGAAGTCTTGGCATGATGCCGTTTGAGCTTGCCGGTCGCGGTGACCTTGAAGCGGCTCAACACGCTCTTGTTCGGCTTGAACTTGTAACCCATTTCGTCCTCGTTCTTTCAAATAAACAAACCAGCCGCTGCGGCGGCGAGAAGGGGGAAGAATATAGCGGCTCGGCGGCGGCGAGTCCATAGCCAGTCCGGTCCTT
>JBEKVL010000509.1:0-5294 GCA_049514055.1 Tepidisphaeraceae bacterium
GGTGGCCTGCAGTTCCTCCAGCGAACGCGGCCGAATGAACCAGCGCGCCGGCCCCCCCAGCCTGTACGAGGTGAACCGCGCCAGCGGGATGTTCTCGCTCACGCAATCGTCGAGTCCCGCGAACGGATTGGATTGATGTATCCGCATCTCACTCACCGCCGACACCGACGGGTCCGCAATATTAGGCTACTTCCTTCCCCAGTTTCATCCCGACAAGCATGCACCCCACCTCCCATACGTTGCCAGCGCCCATGGTCACGATCACATCGCCCGGCCGGGCAATCAACCGCACATGTTCCGCCGCGTCGCCCAACTGCGGCATATGCACCGCATTGCCGCCGTTGCGGTTGATCAGGCGTACCACGTCGGCCGACGACACACTCCTTCTGTCTTCGTCGCTGTCTCGCGCGGCATAGACGTCGGGCATGACCACGATGTCCGCACCGCCGAATGCCTCGCCGAACTCCCGGAGCAGGCTCCGCGTGCGGCTGTGCTGATGCGGCTGAAAGACGCAGATCAGCCGCGCCGGCGCACGCACCGAATACTTCTCCCGCAGCGCTTCCAGTGTCGTCCGAATCTCCGTCGGATGATGCCCGTAGTCGTCCACCACGATCGCGCCGTTGGTCCGGCCCAGCGGTGCCATCCTCCGGTCGGCGCCCTCGAACCTGCCAATTGCCTCCGCGGCGTCGGCCGGCGACAGCCCCGCCGCCGCGCAGGCCGCAATGGCGGCCGTGGCATTGAACAGGTTGTGCCGGCCAGGCACCGACAGCCGCAGCCTGGCGACGAGCTGGCCGCAATGGAAGACGTCTCCCGTGTGACACCCGCCGCTCAGCCCCGTGTCCCGCACGGCCCAGTCGAGCGTCTCCACGTCATCCTCCCCAACCCACTCGATCCGGGTTTGGATGCCCCGCAGGGCCCTGAGCGTGTTCTCGTCCTTGCCGTTGGCGATAATCAGCCCATCCGGAGGCACAAGCCGGGCAAATGCCTCGAACGACTCGATGATCTCCTCGAGCCCCTTCTTGTAGAAGTCGACATGGTCTTCGTCGATGTTGGTGATGACGGCCACTTTCGGGTGGTAGTTGTGGAACGAGCGGTCGAACTCGCATGCCTCGACGACGAACGGCGCGCCGCGGCCGGATCGGCTCGACCCGCCAAGTTGCTTCACCGTCCCGCCGATCACGAACGATGGATCGGCCCCCTTCTCCAGCAGGGCCAGGGAAACCATCGACGTCGTGGTGGTCTTGCCGTGCGTGCCGGAAACGGCGATCCCCATCCGCTCGCGCATGACCTGGCCGAGAAGCTGCGCGTACTTCGCCTGGTTCAGCCCCAGATCACAGGCCCGCCGATACTCGCGATTCTGCTCCGGAATGGCGGCCGTGCGGACGACCAGGTCAATGCCCCGATCGAGCATCGTGCCATCCTGCGCATAGCTTACCCGTGCGCCCCGCTCGGCCAGTCCAATCGTCACCGCCGACGCCTTGGCGTCGGTCCCGCTGACGACCGCGCCGGCGTCAAGCAAGACGCTCGCCAGACCGCTCATACCGCAGCCGCCGATCCCGATGAAATGGACGCGTTTGCCGAAGAATATGCTGTTTTGCCGCGACTCCGTTCGCATGCCCAGCTCCCGCACCTTGGTAATAAGCGGCATGGTACACCTCTCCGCCTCACAGTCAAATACTCTGCTGAGACGTGATTGAATGTCGATGGGTCTGATGGTTCGACAATCAGTATCGGCAAGACGTGCGCTGCCGCAACAGAAAACAGCCGGATGAAATTCTTGTTGCCATTGACCCGCGCTCGGACCAGAAGCCCCGCCAACGGCGCGAGCCGCAGGCCGGCAGCGGCTTGATTCTCCACGTGGGCGATGACTTCACACATCAAGGTGATTTGGTAGTCGCCATCCCCCGGATCACCCGCGCCACCTGTTCCGCTGCGTCCGGCTTGCCGAGTTTCTTCGCCGCGTCGGCCATCTGCTGCCGCCTGACCGCATCGCAAAGCAGCGGTTGGAGCATCGGCCCCAGTTTCGCCGAGTTCTTCTGAGCCTCCTTCTCGTCATCCAGAATCAACGCCGCCCCGCCGGCTTCCAAGACTCTTGCATTGGCCCGCTGGTGCATGTCCTTGTGATAGGGATATGGCATCAGGATCGACGGCAGGCCGCACGCGGTCAGTTCGGCACAACTGCTTGCCCCCGACCGGCAGATCGTCAGGTCCGCCACGGCCCAGACATCCGCCATCTCGGGCGTGAAATCCACCACCGTCGCGCCGATCCCGTTCTGGATGTACGCCGCCTTCACGGTCTGTGCATGATCGCGGCCCGCCAGGTGCAATACCTGCCAGCCTTCCATCTTCCCTTCCGCTTTCATCTTCGGAAGCGTCTCCAGAACGGCCTCGTTCACCGTCTGCGCCCCCAGCGAAGCGCCGGTTATCACCAACGTCAGCAGATCCGGGTTCAGCCCCAATCGGCGAGCCGCATCCACCCGGGCCGGCAAGCTCGCCATTTCCGGCCGGATCGGACACCCCGTCAGCTTCAATCGCCCCTGATACGCCGCCGACACATGCGCCCGCGTCTGGTCAAACTGGCAGCACACCGCCAGTGAATACTTCATCAAGTACTGGTTGGCTTTGCCGGGAATCACATCAGGGTTCACGACGGCGGCCGGAATCCCCTTCTCGGCCGCCAGTTTCACCGCCACGCCGGCCGCGTAGCCTCCCAGCCCGAGCACCGCCACCACGTTCCGGTCCTTGAGCACCCCTTTGACCAGATCCTTGGTCTGCCGCCAACTCTTCCAGAACGCCAGCAACCCCGATATCGACGTCACCGGCGGAACGATCGGCTGCCGCGTGAATTCGAAGCCGGTGGGTTTGAGAATCACCTCGTCGATCTCACGCTCAGTCACCAGAAACAGCGGGCGCACCTCCGGCCAGATGCTCTTCAGCGCCACCGCCACCGAAATCCCCGGATACAAATGCCCGCCTGTGCCGCCGCCGGCAAACACAATCGTCCCGTCGCTTCCCATATCAACCACCTTACTCTCCCGGCCGGTTCACGCAACGGGATGGCAGACAAGTTTGATGACGACGACAGACAGGAATGTCTGTCCTACCGACGACGATGACAGACAGGAATGTCTGTCCTACTGGGCGGCCGCCACATTCAACTGCGGGGCATCGTCTGTGCTGGCCGCGGGCCGCCTCTCTGTCTCCTCGGCCGTCGCCACGCGACACACGCTGTACAGCAACCCCAGCGCCGCCGACGTGATCACCAGCCCGCTGCCGCCGAAGCTCACCAGCGGCAGCGACATGCCCTTGGTCGGCATGCTCACCGTCGCCACAGCCACGTTGATGAGTGCCTGCGCGGCGATCGTCGTGCCGATGCCGAATGCCAGCAGCCGGCCGAATGCGTCCTTGGCCTGCCGTGCCGCATTCCATGCGACATACAGGATTCCCAGATAGAGTACGATGGTCAGCATCGCCCCGAACAACCCCAGTTCCTCCGCGATTACCGCGAAAATGAAGTCGGTCGTGTCTTCAGGCAGGTAGCCCAGTTTCTGGACCCCCCTGCCCAGGCCCTTGCCGAGGACTCCGCCGGTCGCGAAAGCCATCAGCGACTGGATCATGTGGTAGCCCTCGCGCTCCGGATACGCCCAGGGATCCAGGAACGCGACAATCCGCTTCCAGCGATATTCCTTGTGCCGGAGGAACCAGTATCCAGCGCCCAGCAGCGGTGGAAGAATCGCAGCCAGGTGCCACAGCCTTGCCCGGCCGACCAGCAGCATCATCAGTGCCGCCATGCCGATCAGGGCCGCCGTCCCCAGGTCCTCGATCACCACCAGCAGGCAGACGATCCCCACCGGCACCAGTGTCAGGACAAAACCGGCGATACTCTCGATTCGCACTGGCCGAACCGCCAGCCACCACGCGAGGAACACGACGATGGCCCATTTGCCCAGTTCCGACGGCTGGATGCGGGTGAACCCCAGCGACAGCCACCGCCGCGCCCCGTTCACCGAGATGCCCACGCCTGGAATCAGCACCGCAAAGCAAGCTGCCGTACTGAGAATAAGCAGCCAGAGCACGGGATTCGACCCCCCGGCTTTGGTGGAAAGGAGCTTGCGATAGTCGAAGTGCCCCGCCAGGAAGAACGCCGCCAGGGCGATGCCGACGTAGAGGATGTGCTTCAGCCCGTATTCAGACCACTTCCAGGCCGGTTGGCCGGTGACTCTCATCGATGCCGACTGCACCATCAGCACACCCAGCGCCAACAGCGCCATCACGCAAATGGCCAGCAGGTCTTGCATGCGAAGCCGGTAGATTGACGGACTGGTCATGGCTCTCCCGGTCTGGGGAAAAGTGGTGCCGGTGCCCACACCGGCATCGTCGCGTACCGCGCAGGTATCCTGCCGCCGAGGGCACCGGCACCACCTGGGGTGGCGTGCGTATGCACTCTTGCGCGTGTGCCTGGAAAGGACAACTCCGCCGCGGTGTTCTACCCGCTTACCCATTATCGGACGGCAGGGGCGTCGGGCTTGAGGTGACCGGGATTGATATCTCGCCGTACACACGCTTGCATTGGCGAAGTAGACAGAGTTGACCTGCCACCTTTTCCGGAGCAACCATGACCCATCGCCTTTTCGCGTTCGTCCTGCTCTTCGCCACGGTCGCCTCGGCTCAGTCCGCCAAACCGGCCTGGCCAACTCCCTGGCTCGGCGTCCACATGCTGGTCGGTGGCGAGGCCCAGATCAACGACCTCGTCGACCAGGCTCCCAAGTTGGCGGCCATGGGCGTCAACGCCCTGATCGTCGAGGTGAACTACAGCTTCGACTTCCGCTCGCACCCGGAACTGGGCAGCCGCACTGCCGTCACCAAGGCTGGAGCCGCCCGGCTGGCCGAAACCTGCCGCAAGAACAAGATCCGGCTGATCCCGCAGCTCAACTGCCTCGGCCACCAGTCCTGGGCCGCCAACACGCTGCCGCTCCTGACCAAGCACCCCGAGTTCGACGAAACGCCCGGCCAATATCCCGGCAACAAGGGCATCTACTGCCGAAGCTGGTGCCCCCTGAATCCAGATGTCAACCCGATGGTGTTCGACCTGATGGACGAGTTGATCGACGCCTTCTCGGCCGACGCCTTCCATGTGGGCATGGACGAGGTTTTCCTGATCGGCTCCGACTTCTGTCCCCGCTGCAAGGGCAAGGACAAGGGCGAACTGTTCGCCAAGGCCGTCAACGACTACCACGCCCACCTCGTCGGCCAGCGCAAGGTGGAAATGTTCATGTGGCCCGACCGCCTGCTCG
>JBEKVL010000510.1:0-5291 GCA_049514055.1 Tepidisphaeraceae bacterium
GCATGTCACCGGCGCGTCTCGAAACCCAGGGCGTGCATGACGCACCAACCGTGCATTCGCATCGGCCGGATGTGGGCAAAGGAAGGACGAGAACATGGATCGGATCAGTTTCTATTGGAAGAACGCCAGTGCCGACGCCGTCGGTAAGGACGATGGCGTGTCGCTGAAGGATCTGAAGGCGCTGGCGCCCAGGATTGCCCGCATCACCAGGAACATCTCCGATGGCCGCAAGAAGGGCGAATTCCGCTTCCGGCAACTGCCCTATGATCCCGATATGATCGACAGCATCAACCGCGAGGTCGAGCACTTCCGCGACCGTTGCGACGTGCTGATCGTGCTGGGCATCGGCGGCAGCGCCCTGGGCAACATCGCTCTTCAGACGGCCCTGAACCCCTATACCTACAACCTCCAGTCGGATCGCACTCGCACCGGGCCGCTGCTGTTCGTGCTCGATAACGTCGATCCCGACGTCATCAAGTCCGTCGTCGATTCCGTCACGCCGCGGCTGAAGAAGACCATCCTGAACGTCATCAGCAAATCAGGTGATACCGCTGAAACCATCGCCCAGTTCGTCCTCTTTCGCGAGTTGCTCCAGAAGAAACTGGGCAAGCGATACAATGAGAACGTCCTGGTGATTACCGATCGCGAAAAGGGGGCTCTGCGCAAGATAACCAGAGAGGAGCAGTATCGAAGCATCGACTACCCCGATGGCGTCGGCGGGCGTTTTTCGGTGCTGTCGCCGGTCGGGCTCTTCTCGGCGGGGATGTGCGGCGCGGATATCGAGGCCATGATGGGCGGCGCCGCCGACATGGACAAACGCTGCAAGGAGATGGACCTCTTCGCCAATCCGGCGGCCATGATAGCGGCCATTCACTACCTGCTCGACCAGCGGGGCAAGAAGATGTCAGTGATGATGCCGTACAGTTCCTCCCTGTATGGACTGGCCGACTGGTATCGGCAATTGTGGGCGGAATCGCTGGGCAAGCAGGATGGGCTCAAGCAGAAGAACGTGTTCGCCGGCCAGACGCCCGTTAAGGCTCTGGGTGCCACCGACCAGCACTCGCAGGTGCAGCTTTACCGGGAAGGCCCCAACGACAAGATATTCACGTTCCTGGAAGTGGAGAGATTTGACCAGAGGCCGGTTATTCCCGACTCGCTCAAGCATGTGCCCGAACTGCAATACCTCGCCGGCTCCACGTTCCAGAAGCTCATCAACAGCGAGAAGATCGGGACCGAGTACGCCCTGCTCCAGAGCCGGCGGCCCACGACCACGGTGGTCTTCCCGAGAATCTCGGCCGACACCATGGGCCAGTTCTTCTACCTCTACGAGACGGCCGTGCATTACATGGGCGAACTGCTCGAGATCGACACCTTCAACCAGCCGGCCGTGGAACTGGGCAAGCAGGCGACCTTCGCCGTCATGGGCCGCAGCGGCTCTGAGGCCTTGGCCGCCGACATTGCCTCCGTGGCGCAGAAGGACAGGGGATTCATGTTATAATGGACGGGATATGATGGCGGCCGGCGATACGGCCGCGTCTGACCGGCAACAGGAAAACAGGAAGACCACGTATGCAATACGGTGTTATTCTGGCGGGCGGATCTGGGACACGACTGTGGCCGCTGTCGCGGCTGAAGAAGCCGAAGCAGATTCTTCCGCTCATCAACGGCCGAAGCCTCCTCCAGCTTTCATACGAGAGGCTGCGCGGGATATTGCCTCCAGAGCGCATCTACGTTTGTACGAAAAACGAATACGCCCAGGTGGTTTACGAAAACCTTCCCGAACTGCCCAGGGGAAACATCCTCGGCGAACCCGAAGGCCGCGACACCGCCAACGCCATCGGCTTTACCGCCGCGGTCCTCGGCAAGAAGGACCCGAATGCGGTGCTGGCCGTCGTGACGGCCGACCATGTTATCGAGCCGGTGGATCGCTTCCAGGACTCGGTGAAACTGGCTTTTGACGTCGTGTCCGATTTCCCCAATTCACTGGTGACCTTCGGCATCGTTCCGACCGAAGGGCACACGGGCCTGGGATACATTCATCGCGGCGACGCCCTGCCCATCGCCTGCAAACGCACGGGCGCCTACAAGGTGCTGGGGTTCAAGGAAAAGCCCGACAAGGCCACGGCCGACCGGTATGTCGAGTGCGGGCGGTACTATTGGAATTCCGGCATGTTCGTCTGGCGCGCGGACACCGTGCTCAAGGAGCTTTCGTTGCACCTGCCGGCATCGCACAAGGGCCTGACCCGGATTGCCGACGCCTGGTGTACGCCGCAGCAGGACACCGTGCTCGCGGAGGTCTATCCCTCACTGCCGAAGATCAGCATCGACTTCGCCGTAATGGAGCCGGCCTCCCAGAGCAAGGGCAAGGCCGCCGTGCTGACGGTGGAGATGCCGGTGAACTGGCTTGATGTCGGGTCGTGGCCGTCGCTGGCCGACGTGATCGGCCCCGACGGTCAGAACAATGCGACGGACTGCCAGCTCAGTTGCATCGTGGACAGCGACAACAACATCATCGTGAGCCACGATCCGGAGCATCTGGTGGCGACGATCGGGGTGTCCGACATGATCATCATCCACACGCCGGATGTCACGATGTTCTGTCCCCGGCGCGATGCCCAGCGAGTCAAGGACCTCGTGTTGCGCACGCAGGACAAGTACGGGGCGCGATTCCAGTAACATGCGAACTCTGGCAATAGACTATGGCACGCGGCGGATCGGGCTGGCTCTCAGTGATGCCGATGGCCGGTTCGCTACGCCGATCGAGGTGCTGCATGTCAGCTCGCCCGAGGAGGCGGTTCCCGAGATACTGAAGCTTATACGCCGGGAGGACGTTCGCAGGCTGGTCGTGGGGTTGCCGTTGAACATGGACGATTCCGTGGGTAAGGGCGCTCGCGACACCGCGCGATTCGGGCGGCGGGTTGCCGGCGCGGCCGGCGTGCCGCTGGTGCTGGTGGACGAGCGGCTCAGCAGTTTCCAGGCCGAGCAGGGCCTCATCGACCGCAAACGCGGCGGCGAAAGACTCACCCGCCAGATGAAGAAGGACCGGCTGGACGCCATCGCCGCGGCGGGGTTCCTCCAGGATTACCTCGACGGGAAACTCGCGGCGATCAACCGGGGTAATTTGTAGACTCGTTCGGAGTACCGCCTTCAGGCGGTCCTTGCAGTCCGCCTAAAGGCGGTACTCCGAACGGTTGGCCCTACTTCCCCGGTCTCTTCCCGTCGTGACAATCGGCACAAGCAACCGTGTGAATATTGTGTTTGCTCGTGGGCACGCCAAACGTCGTATCCATCTTCTCCACATCCCGCCCGCAGTGGGAACTGGCCGGATGGCAGATGGAACAGGATGCCTTGGCCGAGTTGGAGTGGGAGTTGTGACAGGCCGAGCAGTTCAGCCCCTCGTGGACGCCCGCCGGCGTGCGGTCGTCGCTGCTGCCAAGCTGGCGGAAGGCGTCGGGCGAGTGGCACTGGACGCACAACCGCTGGCACGGGTCGGGGGAAAGTTTTACGGCGCGCTCGCCCTGCCAGATGGGCGTGACGGGGAGCATATCGGTGGGAAAGTACGCAAGTTCGTGGCGGACGTAGAGTTGGGCAGCTTTGGCCTCTGGACGCGTGGTTGACCCGGCCGCCGGCGTGTGAACCTGATGACATGCGAGGCAGGGGATGGCCGGTTGGCCGGCCTTGACGGGATCCTTGAGCGACCAGGGGCCGGTCGTGCTTGTGGGTGTGACGAGATCCTCGATATTGCCGTCGGAGAACATGCCGTGGCATCGAAGGCAGTCGGGGGAGAGCATCTCGGTCGTGTTGTGTACGGGATCGAGGAAGATGCGGGCGTACGTGGCCGAGTGGCGGCTGGCCTGCCAGTCGGCGAATTGCCGGGGGTGGCAGTTGCGGCAGGCGGCGTGGACGGACAGGACGTGCTCTTCGCTGAGGCGGATCTGTTCGGCCGGCATGCCGGCGACATGCTGGACGACGCGGTCAAGATGCGAGCGGAGGGCATGGACATCGAGCGTGAGTGAGCCGCCGTGGCAGTTGCGGCAGTGGAAGTTGCGATGCGCCGACGTGGACCAGGCCGCGTGGACCCCGGTCATCTCGTGGCAACTGGCGCAGGTGTTCTGTGGATTTCCGTAGTGGAAATAGGTCATCCCGCCGAAGCCCGCGGCAAGCAGGAAGAAGACAAGGAACCCTGTGAATTTGAGGAGGCGTCTGGTCATGATCGGAACTTGCTCGCTTTCCAGCCGGCCTTGATGTGCTGAGAGACCCAGTAGGCGACGGCCATGATCGTCAGGGCGGGGTTGAAGCCGCCGTTGGTGACGTGCAGGCTGGCGTCGGCGATGAAGAGGTTGTCGATCTGGTGGACCTGGCCGAAGCGGTTGGTGACGGAGGTCTTGGGGTCGTTGCCCATGCGGCAGGTTCCGGCCTGATGCTGGCCGCCGCTGAGGCCCAGGCCCAGGCCGCTGCGCCATACGCGGGTGGCGCCCATTTCCTTGATGATCGCCTCGGCCTTCTTTGAGAGAAAGTCGCCCAGTTGCAGGTCGTACGCATGCCGCGTTCCGGACAGTCGGCAGACGGGGATGCCCCAGTTGTCCTTGACCACAGGATCGACGCTGACGCGGGCGGAGAAGTTGGGCATTTCCTGAATCGGCCCGACGAGGCGGGCGCAGCGTTTGAAATTGCGTCGCTGGTAGTCCTTGTGGGCCTTGCCCCAGCGGGCTTCGCCGGGCGGGCGGATGTTGGTGAAGAGGTACGGGAGGCGGATGAACTCGTTGGCCAGCATGCCGCCACCGACGAGCCCGGCGTTGCCGTGGCTGAAGTCGCAGATGGCGACGGTGGCGCCCGGGCCGGCTTCCTCGTAGGTTTCCTCCTCGGTCAGGCCCCAGGCGCCGACGTAGCCGTGGCCCTGGAGATTGCGGCCGACCCAGTCGTTGTTGTTGCCGGCGCCGTTGGGAAAGAGCTTGGACTTGGAATTGAGCAGCAGGCGCGCGGTTTCGGTGGCCGAAGCGGAGACGATGACGATGTCGGCGAGCTGTTTCTGCCGCTCGCCGGCGGCATCGAAATAGTTGACGCCCCAGGCCCGGCCATGTTCATCGACGATGACCTCGGCGGCGACGCAGCCGGTGCGAACCTGGCAGTTGCCCGTTGCCAGGGCGACGGGGATGACCGTGTTCTGCGAACCGGCCTTGGCGTTGATCGGGCAGGCGAAGCCGACGCAGGAGCGCATGTGGATGCAGGCCGGCCGGCCATTATAAGGGACGGAGTTGCGGAGCATGGGGATGGGAAAAGGGTGCAGACCC
>JBEKVL010000511.1:0-5283 GCA_049514055.1 Tepidisphaeraceae bacterium
GACCAGAGATCACGACCGCGAAGCTGTATCTCCTGTGTTGTGCGGCAGTTACAAACGAAAACGACCGCATTGTCGCCGCGAGAAGTGTAACCTTGAGTCTGCCGCAGTTGAACCACGCCCGGCTTTGGGACCTGAAAAGGACGGCTTTCTTTCCCCACTTGCCGACGTCCCTGGCCGCATAACCACTTTGCGAACAGCCTCTTATGTCTCAGGCCCTCGAAACCATACCCCTCCAAACAGTTTTTTTTCCGCCGCGTACGTTCCACAACCCTCAACGCCGACGCGATCCACACGCTGCCATGGGGTGATCTCAGGGAGATTCTGGACACGCTTTGGCCACGCTTTGGCGGCGCTTCTTCCAACCCCCATCGATCACCACTTGAATCATAACAACTTTTTCCGGGAAAGCCCTTATGCCTTGCATCCCCCACGTCACCAACGCCAAAACACTTCTTTACGCCATCCGCAACCCCGCCCACCCTTCCCCTTACCCCTCAGCAGTTGGCTCCACCACCCCAATCCGCATCCGCGCCCTCTCCTGGCCTGGGCTTCTCGCGTGTACTCCGACAAATGCTCTGCATGGCCGCCAACACGGAATTGCAACCACATCGCGGCGTACCCAAACCGCCATGACCCATCGCGGCCACAGTTGCCGCTTGCCAGAATGTGTTCACACGCGCCAAGACACCGCCATCGCCGATCACGCCTACAGCCCGGAGATCGCCCCGCGCGTCAGTGTCCGAATCCGGCAGATCATGTGGTTGGCCGTGATGTACAGCGTGCCACCGTCGCCGCCCCAGGCACAATTCGATGTCGGTTCGCCCGTGAGAATCGTGCCCAGATGCCGGCCATCCGGCGAAATAATCAGCACGCCGCCGGGTCCCGTTGCAAAGACGTTCCCCTTCTCGTCCACCTTCAGGCCATCCGGCAGCCCCTTGCGCGATCCCGTCAGAGATGTCGCATCGAAGAAGATGTTGTCCTCGCCCAAGGTGCCATCGCTCTTGACCTCGTACTTCATGATGACCGGGCGGGCGGGGTCGGACACCGAGACATACAGCCACTTCTCATCCGGCGACAACGCGATGCCGTTTGGCAGCGTGAGTTGCCGCGTGAGCAACGTCACCTGGCCGTTCCTGGCCAGCCGGTAGACACCACAATATGGCAACTCGCGGCCGGGATCGGTTGCGCCACCCGCCAGACCGTGGATCGGGTCCGTGAAGTATATGTCTCCCCGGCGATTGATGGCCAGATCGTTGGGACTGTTGAATCGCCGGTCGTCGTATCGCTCGGCCAGCGCGCTGACCACACCGCTCTTCTCCAACTTGGCGATGCGCCGGTCGCCGTGCTGGCAGAGAATGAGCCGGCCATTGGCGTCCAGCGCCAGGCCGTTTGCGCCAAGTTCGCCGCCACGCGGAGTCGGGCCGCTGTAGCCGGCCGGCTTCAGGTAGGCCGAGACACCCTTGCCTTCCTTCCAGCGATAGACCATGTTGGCCGGGATGTCGCTGAAGAGGAGGAACTCCCCGCGTGGCACCCAGACCGGCCCTTCGACCCATTTGAACCTGTCGGCCAGCAACTCAACTCGCGCGTCATCGGCGATGATGTCGCCCAGTTCCGGCGAGAGCCGCTCGATGGACCCGATGGCAGGGAATTGCTGTTTCGAAACGGAAACCGTTTTGCAGCCGCAAAGAAAGAGGAAGGTGATGGTGACGGCGGCGAAATATCGCATGACTGTGCATCTTATCCGATTACCCGAACGCGTGCCAAACAACTTCCGTGATTCCATTCATCAGAAAGTATCGCAAACTATGTCCGCTCGTCTACGTTCGGCGTTCACGCTTCAGTCGTCTGTCCGTGAAGGCGTCTTACAACACACGTTCAAGCGTGAACTCCGGACCCTACCCACCCTGCCCACGGCCCGCCAGATACTTTTCCTCGGCCTCCGGCAGGCGCACGTAGATCGGTGTGAGCTTCATCGCGTCGGCAAATTCCCCGCGGGCGGCCATTTCCCAGCCGAGACGGGCGACTACACCCGCCCGCGCACGCCAGGTGTCGGCGGGGGTTACGACCACGCCTGTGTCCCCTTGCGGAATGAACTTGTCGTGAAACGGGATGCCGTCGCCGACGAGATGCACGGGCCGGACGCTGCGCGCGAGCATGGCCGCCAATGTGTCGAGGTGAGCGGGTTCCATTTCACGCCAGCGGGACGACCCCTCTGGCTTGGGAAGAAGGCCGGGATCAGTGGCCCTCTCGAACCGCGCCGTGTAGATCTGCTCGCGCTTGGCATCGAGCACGATGACCGCACGCCGGGCGTCGGCCGGGGCGTTCTCGGCCAGCACGCGCACCGTCGGTACGGCCACGACCTTCACGCCCGTCGCCAGCCAGAGCGTCTTGGCCAGCGTGATGCCGATACGCAGGCCGGTGAAACTCCCCGGGCCGGCCGAGACGTAGGCGTGATCGATCTGCCGGGGCGTCCAGTTGCGCTGGCGACAGAGTTCGTCGATGATCGGGATGATGTGCGCGGCATGTTGCAGGCCATGCGGGAACTCCCGCTCGACGACGACTCCGCCGTCTTCCGCCAGGGCGATCGAGCCGATGCGGCCGGAGGTTTCGATGGCAAGTGCGCGAAGCATGGAAGCCGTACTGAATATCCGCACTCGCCCACCGAGTCCAACCCAGTTAAGATGCACCGCCATGTCCACACGCGAATTTCTCAACTGCATCAACGGCCAATTCACGCCGGCAGTCTCGGGTAAGACGTTCGAGGTCCGCAATCCGGCCCACAAGTCCGAGGTCGTGGCCATCATGCCCGACAGCGCCGCAGCCGA
The DNA here is from genome assembly GCA_049514055.1 of Tepidisphaeraceae bacterium. GTDB lineage: Bacteria > Planctomycetota > Phycisphaerae > Tepidisphaerales > Tepidisphaeraceae > JANYKD01. Next base: position 2,826 of record JBEKVL010000511.1, read on the forward strand.
TATGGCCGCCGCAGTCGCTGCCGCCGTGGCGGCGTTCCCGGCATGGAGCAAGCTGCCGCCAGGCAGGCGGGCGGTGTATCTCGAGAAGGCCGCCGAGGCACTGGCCCGGCGCCGCGACGAGGCGGCCACGCTGCTCGTCCGCGAGGAAGGCAAGCATATCTCCGAGGCCCGTGGCGAAGTCGATCGTTCTGTCGGCCTGCTCGACTACTACGCCGCCCAGAGCCATCTGCTCACCGGCCAGACCGTGCCATCCACCATGGACAACCGATTGGCATATACGCTGCGGTCTCCGCTGGGTCCGGTCGGCATCATCACGCCCTGGAATTTTCCGTCGGCCATCCCGATCTGGAAAACCGCGCCGGCACTGATCTGCGGGAACACCGTCGTTCTCAAGACCTCGCCGAGATCGCCCGCGTCGGCCGGGCTCTTCGCGGAGTGCCTCGCGGAAGCGGGCCTGCCGGCGGGCGTCTTCAACCTCGTGCATGGCGGGAAGAAGCCGGGCGAGGCGTTGACGTCCGATGCTCGCATCAAAGCCATCAGTTTCACAGGTTCGCTGGCCGTCGGACAGTCCATCATGCGAAAGTGCGCCGACCGCCTGATCCGCATCGGCCTGGAAATGGGAGGTAAGAACCCGCTGATCGTCATGGATGACGCCGACCTCGATCGCGCCGTCAACGACGCCGTCGTCGGCGCCTTCTGGGCGGCCGGCCATAAGTGTACGGCCACCTCGCGCGTGATTGTTCTCGAATCCGTCCACGATGCCTTCGTGGAGAAGCTGCTGGCCCGCACGGCGCAGCTCAAGGTCGGCGACGGGCTCGATCCAGCTATCCAGATTCCGCCGGTCATTGACGAGGCCCAGCTCAACGTCATTCTCAACTACATCAGCATCGGCAGAGCCGAGGGAGCCACGCTTGCCTGCGGCGGCGGCCGCCTTGCCGGGGGAATCCACGACGAAGGGTGCTACCTCTCACCGGCAGTTTTCACACACGTCACGCCCGGAATGCGCATCGCCCGGGAGGAAATCTTCGGGCCCGTGCTGTGCGTCATCAAAGCGAAAAATCTCGACGAAGCCATACAGATCGCCAACGACGTGCCGTTCGGGCTGGCCGCGGGCATCTGCACGCGTTCGCTGGCCCACGCCATGGAGTTCTCGCGGCGGATCGACGCCGGCGTGATTCACGTCAACAACCCGACGGCCGGCCTGGAACTCCAACTCCCCTTCGGCGGGTGCAAATGTTCCACCAGCGGCTACCGCGAGATGGGGACGGCGGCCATCGACTTCTACACGCAGACCAGGACGTTTTATATCGACCCTTGAGACCCTGCCATGGATATTGCCATCCCCGATATTTCTGATAAGAAGAACCCATGTCTGGAAGCATCTGCACAACCGCTCGCGACTACTTGGCCGGCTTGTCCAAGTTGGCTGCTCAAGTCGATCCAAAACCGATCGATGCGCTGACCGACCTGCTTTTCAAGGCTTGGACCGAGCGCCGCCGCGTCTTCGTATTTGGAAATGGCGGCAGCGCCTCGACCTCCAGTCACTTCGTCTGCGACCTGGTGAAGACCGCCTGTGTCCCTGGCCGGCGACGGCTGGATGTGATCGCCCTCGTCGACAACATCCCGCTGATGACGGCGCTGGGCAACGACGTCTCGTACGACGACATCTTCCGGTTTCCCCTGGAAACCTGCGCCAAACCCGGCGACATCGCCATCGGCATTTCCTGTTCGGGCAAGTCGCCGAATCTGCTCCGGGCCTGCGAATGGGCCAACGCCAACGGCCTGACTGTCGTGGCCCTGACGGGCTTCAGCGGCGGCACGGTCAAGGATCTGGCCCAACTGCACATCAACATCCCCAGCGACAACTACGGCTGGATCGAGGATCTTCACCTCTCGGTCAACCACATGGTCGCCCAGGAACTGCATGCCCGGATCAAGGCACAGGCGTGAACATTAAGTAGGGCCGGCGTCCTCGCTGGCCTGCCTTGCCAGACGATTCGCGATTCGGGGAGGCCGGCGGCGACGCTGGCTCTACTTCACCGCCAGCCCGTACAACTCGCCCACCTTGCGGATGAACGGCTGGTGCTTCGCCGGCGCGGCGTCGTGCCACTTCTGGAGATACACGGCAAACGTATCGCCTTCGCGCGCCGGCGTGGCGTTGAGCCACCGAACCGACTCCCAGCGCGCGGGCTGTTCCTCGAGCAGGTGCAGCATGACGATCGACATGGCCCCGTTCAACTCCCGCAAGGTGGGCTGTTGCTCCAGCACCGCGCGGTGGGCCCGGTAGAACCCGGGCAGGCCCTTTTCGTAGAGTTCGTAGACCGTGTCGCGTTTGCGGATCACCTCGTCGGCATAGTCGCGCAGCGAGTCGCGGTAGTCCTTCCAGTTGGCGTACGGCGGATCCTGCTTCCACGACCGGCCCATGGCCCGCATCGTATACACAGACGCGGTTTCACAG
>JBEKVL010000512.1:0-5274 GCA_049514055.1 Tepidisphaeraceae bacterium
CATCCTTGCCCTCGCGGGCGAGGAAATTGTCGAGAACCTCGGTCAGCAGGATGCCGTCGCCGCCGGTGCCCTGGCCGAACTCGGTGCGTTTCTTGCCGACTTCGACCCAGTTGAAGACCTTGCCTTCCAGGTGAAACGCGCCGCAGGACAGCTCGAGGTAGTAGTCGTTGACGCTTCCGTAGACTTTCTGGCCTGTGGCGCTGGTGGTGGTGTAGGTGTGCTTGCTGAAGAGCGAGGCATCCCAGTCGGCCAGGGTGATCTTCGGATTGTGCTTGGCGTCGGGGTATTCGATGCCGATCACGGCCAGGCGATAGACCGGCTGCTTCCAGTAGGTCGCTTCGCGGCCGCCCTGACGGCCGCGCGGCTGGTTGTTGTCGGCGACCAGCTTGACCTTGAACTGTTCGAGCTTGCCCTCGCGGCGCACATGCAAGGACACGGTTTGATCCGGCGCCCGCGTCGCCAGCAAATCGGTCAGTTCCTGCCTGGCCGTCACCGCCCGGCCATCGACATCCACAACCACATCCCCAGGATGCATGCCTGCCTCGGCGGCCGGCATGTTCGCCGTGACCTTGTCCACCAGCACGCCGTCCTTGTCGGGCGTATCGGCAAGCTGCACGCCAAGCACGGCCCGCACCGCGTTGATTTTTAACGGCCGGCTGGCCGCGTCGAGTACGGCCGATACCTGGGTCTCGCGGGATTGGCGCTCGAGGCCAAGTTGCAGTTTTTCGCCCGGCAGGCGCGACTGCACGGCATCCATCAGTGCATCCGGCCTATCGACGGCCTTTCCGGCCACGCGCAGTAGAAGATCGCCGGCGCGGATGTCCGCCTTGCCGGCCGGCGAGGCCGGATCGACCGCCTCGACCCGCAGCTTGCCCGCGGGGGTCCGGGTCACCTCGACACCAAGATAGGGTACGACGCCTTCGTCCCGCGCGGGCACCGCGCGAATCTCGGCCTTCACGGCCGTGTCCACGGTGCGATAGTCGGCCCACTTGCCGCCCGGCTGTGTCGCCGGCCGGGTGGTCTGCGCGGCCGCGATGCTGGTGATGATGGTCGTGGCGATGCAGGCGATCCACAGTTGTTTCATGGCCGGTTCCTCCGGGGTGTCAGTTCGTCGGCCGCATGATAACACGGAGGGGCATCTATGCTCAAACGCGCCGCAGTCGGCAGCGTCCGCTGGGCGCGCCCGATTCTCTGGGAACCTCGTCTTGACCACAAACCGTCATCCCTGGCGTACTCGCGAAGGATCTGGGTTTGAAGTCCAAGGCCAGACGCTTCGCGAGTACGCTCAGCATGACAACTGTTGTAGTGCGAACAGGTCACAACATGTCCAGTTTTTTGGGCACACCCGCGTCAGCGGACGCGGGACGGCGGGTCCGCGGGCCTCGCGTCCGCTGAAGCGGACCCTACGTCGCCGTTATATCACACTATTTCGTCGAACTCGCCCAGCCGGATCGGGTATTTCCCATACTCGCGCACCAGCTTGACTATGTAGTCATACGTTTGCCCCGACACAGCGCTGCTCACCGAATGATCCGACTGGAAGATCATCCCTCCGCCCCTGGCCGCGTTGAGTTTGCGCAAGACCTCGCGGCGGATGGCGTCGCGGTCGCCGGTTTCCCAGACCTGGATGTTGCTGTTGCCGCAGAAGCCGATGGCGTGGCCGTAGCGCCGGCGCAGGTCCAGGACATCCATGCCGGCCTTGGCCTCCAGCGGGTTGTAGGCGTCGATGCCCATGTCGATGTAATCCTGGAAGATCGCCTTCACGTTGCCGCAGCCGTGGTAGATCACGGGCAATCCGGCCGCATGGGCGCACCGCGTCATCTCCGCAACCCAGGGCTTGAAATACCGCCGCCAGTAATCCGGCGACATGAACGTACACTGCCGGTAGGCCACGTCGCCCCAAATCACGAATCCGTCGAGCAGGCCGGCCGCCGCGTCGATTTCGGCCCTGGCCATCTCCAGGTAGAAGGCGCCGATGCGATTGATGGCCGCCCCCATGCGCTCGGGCTCCTCGCCCATCCAGAGCATGGCGTTCTCCTGGCCGACCAGACGAGTGAGGCATTCGCTGACTTCGATGATGCTGCCGTAGACCGGGAAATCCGGCCGCAGGGACCGCACGGTCTGGACCCACGCCGGGGAGTTGCGCTGGAAACCATCGCCGACTCCGGCGATCTGGTTGTCGCCGGCCGAGAAAAAGCGGCGAACGTCGCACGGGTCATCGAACTCGACACGTTCCAGCTTCTCGAAGGTGTCGGTTTCCCAGCCGCGCATTTCCGGCATGGGCAGCGAGAACAGCTTGTGCATGATGGCGCCGAATCCGGTCCTTACGCTGACTTCCTCGGCCGACTCGTGGAGGGTGTCAAATGGCCGGATCCACGGGTCCATATTGGGGACGGTGACGATCCAGTCGAGGTCGTAATGGTAGTAGGGGTTGGCATCGTCGCCCAGGCCGAGTTCTCGCCGCCAGCGCTGGATGAAGCCGCCCCAGAAGAAATCGCTGACGGGCACGCGATCCGGCTCCTGGTGGCACAGGGCCTGGTTCATGCGGTCGAGTTTGCGCCGGGTGTTCTCGCTGCGCGGCGACAGGTCGGTGGTCTTGCCGATGGTGTCGAACATGCCCATGGTAACGGGGATTAGAAACCGGCGAGGAGATGGAAGCAACTGGTTTGCGGCTACAGCGCACCGCAGTCTCGACTGTACAGAGGTTGATGCAACTGTCCGGATGTACCACAACTCGACAAAAGACATGCCGCGCAGGCGTGCGCCCAATCTTGCGGGCAACATGGCCCTCACTCCAACCCTCTCCCGGGAGGCAGGATGCCGCGAAGTACCGCGGCACACGGGCTGGAAGCCCGTGCCACCGAAGCTGGGCACGCCCTCTTGCTCTGTGCCTGATCACCACGCTTGCCGCCGGTCTGCTGGCCGGCTGCGCGCCGGACGACTACCGCAACTGGGCGGACCTGCAGGTTGACAAGCTGCTGGCCGACCGGGAGAAGCAGACGATTGACTATCTGCCGGACTCCGCGCGGCCGGTGGGCGAGCCCACGACGCGCCCGATGAAACCGGCCTACGAGCGGATTCCGTTCACGCGGATTGCCCCGCCGGGCGATTCGCCGATGGAACGGCGCGTGGTCCGGCCCACCTTCAGTCCACTTGGCCCGGATGCACGGTTGCAGACGGCTCCGCCGGTGGAATCGGATCGCTCCGGGATGGAGATCCTGCAGCAGCGGCTCAAGACCGAGGCCAGGCTCGGGCCGCCGGATCCGGGCGAACAGGCAATGTCGCTGGATCTGTTCGGGAGCATTGCGTACGCCGTGCGGCATAGCCGGGCGTACCAGGACACGATGGACAACCTCTATCTGGCCGCCCTCGATGTGACGCTGCAGCGGCACCTGTTCGAGCCGTCGCCGTTTGCCAGCTCGCGGCTCGAATACGACGGCCAGGGCAATCCCGACCCCAAGGTGGGCTACCAGTCGGCCATGCGCGTGATCAACACGACGGGGGTGAACCAGAAACTGCCTTACGGCGGCACGGTCACGGCTTCGGTCGTACACAATTTTGTCGAGACGCTGACGGGATCGGCCGTCGACGGCAACTCGGCGCAGATCGCGCTGAGCGGGTCGGTTCCGCTGCTGCGCGGGTTCGGGATGGTGAACCTGGAGCCGCTGATCCAGTCGGAGCGCACGCTCATCTACCAGGTGCGGACGTTCGACGACTACCGCCGGGGATTTGTCGTCGGCGTGGCACAGCAGTATTTCCAACTGGTGTCGGCACAGCAATCCGTCCTGAACCGCCGCCTCAACCTGCTGAACCTCGACGAACTGACCGAGCGCACGCGGGCGCTGTACGACAACGGCCGCATCAGCTTCCTGGAAGTGCAGCGGGCGCTGCAGTCGCGGCTGTCGGCCGAATCGTCGCTGATCAACGCGGAGGAGTCCTACGCCGCGGCGCTGGACACGTTCAAGATACTCCTGGGCATGCCGCCGACGCAGGCACTCGACGTCGTGCCCGTGGTGCTCGACACCCAGTCGCCGCAGATGGACACCAACGAGGCGATCCGTCTGGCCGAGCAGTACCGGCTCGATTTGCAGACGGCGATGGACAAGGTGGAGGACGCCCGCCGGGCGGTGAAGAACGCCGAGAACGGGCTGCTGCCGGATCTCAACGCGAACGCGAACATCACCGCCGGGGATCCCGTCAATTACCCCACCATCGGCATCGATCATCGCACGACCGACTATTCCACGGGGGTGACGCTGAACCTGCCGCTGGACAAGCTGGCCGAGCGGAACACATATCGCAAGGCGCTGATCGGCGTGAACCAGGCCAATCGTGCCGTGGTTTCGCTGCACGACACGATCGTGTCCAACGTGCGCGACTCGCTGCGCCAGATCCGCGCGGCCGAGATCAACCTGAAGATCCAGCAGCGCGGCATCGATCTGGCGGAGAAGCGCCTGGAATACTCCAACGAATTGCTGAAACAGGGCAAGATCACCGCGCGCGATATCGTCGAAGCACAGCAATCGCTGCTGGATGCCCAGGACGCCTACGAAAGCGCCCGCTCGAGCCTGGAGACGCTGATGCTGTCGTTCATGCAGACCACCGGCACGCTGCGCGTGGACCCCGAAGCCGGTGCCATCGGCCGGGCGATGGACCGGAAACGGGCGGCGGCTGCCACGAATCGGTAAGACATCATCACCCAGCAGATGGGCCGGGCGCGACGGGTGGCGCCGGATCGTCGGGCTGTTGTTGCGGGGCTTTTACAATAGTGGCATTTCCCGTGAGACTCTCCGCGTTGCAGGCTTTTGGAGTTGCCAAGGATCTGGACGACCGTGCCGGCGAGCGAGGCGCTGTGACCAGGAGCGAAAATGACTCATCATGGGATCGAGCTTGACCCAGGGCAGATCGGCGGTTTCTGCAAGCGCCACGCGATCAGGCGGTTGGGCCTTTTCGGCTCCGTGCTGCGCGATGACTTCCGCCCGGACAGTGATGTGGATGTGCTCGTCGAGTTTGACGCAGGATGCACGCCGAGTCTGCTGGATCTTGGCGGGATGCAGGTGGAACTGAGCGAGTTGCCGGGGCGAACGGTGGACCTGAAGACGCCCGGATTTCTGTCTCGCTATTTCCGCGAGGCGGTCATGCGCGCGGCGGAGGTGCAATATGCCGCATAAAGGGAAGGATGTCGCGACGGAAGACAAGGTGCGGTTTCTACACATGCTGATGCGGCCCACGATGCGATTTCGTTTGCCCGTGGCCGGGCACGAGAGGAGTTTG
>JBEKVL010000513.1:0-5247 GCA_049514055.1 Tepidisphaeraceae bacterium
GGTGCGTGGTACGCCCGGCGCCGGGCGAGATAGAGCAGTTCCTCGGTGATGCGCCGGTGCCGGCCCATCATGTCGGCCAGCAGGGCCAGCACCCCGAGGATGAACGAGAGCATGACGAACACGCCCGAGATTACGATCAGCGACTGATATGGCGTGGTATGCCGGTGCCAGAGATACCAGCCCGACACAAAGCCGCCCGTCAGCACGCCGATCAGTCCGAAGAACAGGGCAATGCCCCCGAAGAACTTCAGCGGCTGGATGTCGCGCATGGCCCGCAGGATGATGGGCAGGGCGCTGCTGGCGTACCTGAAGATGGAGCGGGCCACACGGCTGTGTCCATGCTCGCGCACCCCGCGCACCTTCAGCGGCACTTCGATGATGCGGAGCCCCTTGGAGAACAGGTCAATGAACGTTTCCTGGGTATAGGTGAAGCGGCCGAAAAGCGTGAGCCGATAGGCGGCCTCACGGTTGAAGGCCCGGAACCCGCAGGCCACGTCCGAGAAACGGGTGCCGCCGCACACCCAGTTGATGATTTTTGCCACAATCATGTTGCCGTACAGTTTTACCGGCGGCATGGTCGGCCGCAGGGCGGGGTCGCCGAAACGGGTGCAGGTGATGAAGTCGGCCCGATCCTCGATGATGGGCTGGACCAGTTGGCGGATATCGGCGGGGTCGAACTGCCCGTCGCCGTCGATATTGACGATAATATCGGCCCCGCGCCTCATGGCGTTTTCGAAACCCGTCCGGAAGACCGTGCCCAGGCCGCCCCCGCCGGGAAGGCTGATGACGCTGGCCCCGGCGTCGGCCGCCACGAGAGGCGTCGAATCGCTCGAGCCGTCGTTGACGACGATAACCTCGACCTCGGCAATGCCCGGAATATCGCGCGGCACTCCGCGCACCACCTGGCCGATGGTTTTTTCCTCGTTCAGCGCGGGGATGGTGACAACAAGCTTCATGAAACACTGGCAACTCGCCGGGAAGCCGGCGCACGGACACCCGGCGCGACTTCCCTTCGCCACACCAATGCCGATGAATCTACCCTGCAAGGGCCCGAAGGACAAGCGCGTGGCCGGCGGGTGTGGGACCGGGAACGTCTCCACACGCACGCCCATCTCAAGCCGCGGCCGCTTACTGCCGATCTTCATCGTAATGTTCCGTCGCGGCACGCGCGTCGGGCGAGTGCGACGGGCCGGAATGCCCATCGCGTCCGACCCATCGCGGCAACGATGGCGGAACGCTGGAGGTGTTCGTCGCATGGAAGAAATCCCCACTACTCTCGACGCCGCCTCGCCGGAAGGCTCCATCTCCATGCCCGCCGTGTCACCCGCCGCGGAGGAGGATCGAGGCAAAGGGCTCGATCGCCGCACGACGGTCGTCGACCGCCGGGGCGGACTTGACCGCCGAATTCTCCCGTCCGAAACCTCCGGCTACACCGGGCCCGAGCGTCGCTCCGCCGAGGACCGCCGCACCAACCTGGAACGCCGGCGCGGGCCTGGCCGGCGGCGTTCCGACGACCGCAAGGCCGCCGAGGAGGGTGAAATGACGGGCGACCAGTTCGAGTTCGTCATGGCCATCGAAACATACAAGAAAGTCAACAAGAAGATGTTCCCGACCTGGACCGAGGTGCTCGAGGTCATGCACCAACTCGGCTACCGCAAGGTCATCAATCGTAACGTCAACCTGCCGAACGTGCCCGAACCGGAACTCTATCGCCGTTCGGCATGACCACGGCCATCAGAAACGCCATGGCGAGACGCCGTCGCCCATCGACGACGTCTCGCTTTGTCGCCGCGCGGAAGCGGCTCGCCGGCGGGAGTTCAAGCCCGAGCGCTGTGGTGGCGACGGATTCGACGAACAACCAGGCCGGCAAGCAGAGCGGTGCCCGTCCAGACGGCCGACGGCAACGGCACGGGCGAGGAATGCGCCGGCGTCAGGGGTGGATCCACGAAGAAGACCTGGTCCTGGGCGGTGGGGCTGCTCATGCCGTAGAGCGTCGCCAGAGGATGGCTGCCATCCAGTTGATTGAGCCAGGACTGAGCGGTCGCCGGAATGTTGTCGCCCGTGTACATCGGACGCGCCTGCAGATTGCCGGTGTTGAGATCGGTGCCGGTGTCGTAGACGATCTTCCACATCGCGAGCTGAAAGGCGGCGGCGCCGGCCGAAGTGTCGGCGTCGGCCGAGTGCAGGCCCCAGAGTTCGCTGATGAGGTTGGCTTTGGCGATGCCTATTGCCGGCCCGCCCGAATCCTGGAGATCAACGACTGTGAACGTGTAGCTGCCTCCGAAATAGACGTCTTGTGTGAGTTCATCGCAGAAGCTGTAGAACTTGAAGTCGGAGTTGCCGTCGCCGCCGAGTCCGGTGTAGCTGCCGCCGTTTCGTTGCCAGTCGATCACCCCGGCAAGCGCACTGGTCCAGCCGCCGCCGTTCAGGCTGATATCCACCTGCGAAAAGGAATGCACTGAGTTCAGCGTGACCGACAGCGTGCCGTAGGACACTGTGTCGGCGCCGGCCGTGCCTGCGGCCATCAGAACTCCCGTCAAGACGATGCATGCTGGTACGCGGATCCGCATGTTCTTTCTCCTGTGGAACGTAGATGAGTTGAAATATGGCGTACATTCCCACGAGAGGCGTCTGTTTGGACTGAAACCGGTCGCGTGGATAAGGCCGCCGGGCAAACCGGACGTGAAGACAGGAAAGGATTGCGGACGATTCCACCGGAGGCGCGCGCCGGGGCCGATAACCTCGGGCATCAGCCGGGCGCCAGAGGCGCCTCGCTCCGATCGAGGTGAATCGCCAGCACGGTCACATCCGCCGGGGTGATGCCGCTGATGCGCAGGGCCTGGCCGAGACTGCGCGGGTTGAATTTGCCGAGTTTCTGGCGTGCTTCATTGCGGAGGCCGACAACCCGGGTGTAGTCGGTGCCGGGCGGGATGAGCCGGGTCTCGATCCGGGCGGACTGCTCGATCTGCCGGCCCTGGCGGACGATGTAGCCTTCGTATTTGACGGCCACTTCAAGGCGGAAGCCGACCTCGTCGGGCACGGCCGCCGCTTCGGGCAGTTTCGCCTTGATCGCCGGCCAGTCGATCTCGGCGCGGCGGAGGAAGTCGATGGCGGGCACCCCATCGACGCGCGCGGCCCGCAGCAGCGCGACGGCGGCGTCCAGGGTGCGCCGCATGGTGCAGAACCGCCCCCAGCGCTCGTCGTCCACGAGGCCGATCCGCCGGCCGATCTCCGTCAGGCGCAGGTCGGCGTTGTCGTTGCGCAGGTGCAGCCTGTGCTCGGCCCGGCTGGTGAACATACGATAGGGCTCCGTCGGCGGCTTGGTGACCAGGTCATCAACGAGCACGCCCATGTAGGCCTGGTCGCGGCGAATCACACATGATGACTCTCCAGACTTCACATGTTGATAAGCGTTGATGCCCGCGAGCTGGCCCTGGGCGGCCGCTTCCTCGTAGCCGCTGGTGCCGTTGATCTGGCCGGCGAGAAAGAGGCCGGGGACCTTCTTGGTTTCCAGGGTCGAGCGGATTTCCGTCGGCCAGACCATGTCGTATTCGACCGCGTAGCCGAAGCGGAGGATCCGTGCCTGCTCCAAGCCGGGGAGCAGATGAACGATCTGCTGCTGGACGTCGGCCGGCAGGCTCGTGGAAATGCCGTTGACATAGATCTCCGGCGTGTCGAGGCTCTCGGGTTCGAGGAAGATGTGGTGCGAGGTCTTGTCGGCGAAGCGCACGACCTTGTCCTCGATGCTGGGGCAATAGCGCGGGCCGACGGACTGGATCTGCCCGGAGTACATCGGGGCGCGGTGCAAATTGGCCCGGATGAGGTCGTGTATGGCCTGGTTGGTGGCGCCGAGATAACAGTGGACCTGTGGAAGGGGGGGATGCCAGAGCGAGTGCTGAGTGCCGAGACTTGTAGGGTGGGCACTGCCCGCCACTTCGCTCGCCTCGCACCCCAATTGGTGGGCGGTGCCCACCCTACAATACTCGTTGAGATACGAGAACGGCCGCGGGGACTCATCGCCGGGTTGGGGAGTGAACTGTGAAAAGTCGATGGTGTCGCGGTGGAGTCGCGGAGGAGTGCCGGTCTTGAGGCGGCCCATTTCCAGACCGAGGCGCAGGAGGCTGGCGGAGATGCCCGTGGCGGCGGCCTCGCCGACCCGGCCGCCAGCGGTCTTCTGTTCGCCGGTGTGCATGAGGCCGCGCAGGAAGGTGCCCGTGGTGACAATGGCCGCGCGGCAGTTGAGACGGGCGCCGTCGGCGAGGAGGACGGCGGAGACAGAAGAAAGTGCTGGGTGCTGAGTGCTCAGTGCTGAGGAAAGTTCGGTTGCAGGGTGGGCACTGCCCACCACGTCGCTCGTCTGGCCGGCAAGATGGTGGGCAGTGCCCACCCTACAAGGCTCGACGACGATTTCGCGGACCTCGCCGGGAATGATGTCGAGGTGGGGGCAGGTGGCCAGGAGCCGTTGGACTTCCTTGGCGTAGCGGTATTTGTCGGCCTGGGCGCGAGGGCCCCAGACGGCGGGGCCTTTGGAGAGGTTGAGCATGCGGAACTGGATGCCGGTGTTGTCGGTGGCGATGCCCATGAGGCCGCCGAGGGCGTCGATTTCGCGGACCATCTGGCCCTTGGCAAGCCCGCCGATGGCCGGGTTGCAGGACATCTGGGCGATGCGCGAGGGGTCGAGGGTGACCAGTGCGGTGCGGCAACCGAGGCGCGAGGCGGCCCAGGCGGCCTCCGCGCCGGCGTGGCCGCCGCCGATGACGACGATGTCGTAGTCCTGATGCATGGTCGAGGCGTCTGTCGAGATTGGAATGCTAGAGGGGTTGGTGGGAAGGGACAATGCCGAAACTCGAAATTCGAGCGTCTGGCCGCCGGCCAGGACGATCATGCTGCTGGAGCGCTGGATCAGCCGGGGCATCTGCTCGATCTGCAATGCCTGCCGCAGCGCCGCGGTGGCCTCGGTCAGCCGGTTCTGTTCCGCCTGACCCATTGGTTCCGCCTCCGGTGTTGGCGGGCGAGTATGCGCCGGAATTCCGGGATGGGGAAATTGGCGGGCTGGCGGGTGTGCCGGCGGGGGTGATTGGGAATTTAGAAGACGGGTCTTGGGTGGATGCTTCGGCGTTGTCGGCGGCGTCATCGGCGTTGGTGGCGTCATCGGCGTCGGCGTTGGCGGCGGCGTCGAGGTCTTCGAGGGCGTCGAGGGCGTCTCGGGTTGGGTCGGCGGCGGGCTGGGTGGCGGGGGATTGGGCC
>JBEKVL010000514.1:0-5243 GCA_049514055.1 Tepidisphaeraceae bacterium
TACACTTCTCGCGGCGACAATGCGGTCGTTTTCGTTTGTAACTGCCGCACAACACAGGAGATACAGCTTCGCGGTCGTGATCTCTGGTCCCCGCGAGTGTAACCCCGCTTTGAACCACGCCAGAAATCGAGCTTGACAATGCCGCCTTCAATTCGGGTGGCTCCGGTGTAAGTTTCGGCGTTGGCCAGGGTCAGCAGACCCTCGCCGATCTTGGTCAGGTTGGCGTTGGCGCCGCTGAGAACACCGCTGTAGGTGCTGCTGACGTCGTAGGAGCCGATCCTGAGCGTAATCGGGGCGGGGGTCGAAGCCGTGTCCATCAACGCCACGTTGCTGATGCCGACCAGGCCGCCGATGGTGAACGGGCTGTTGCCGGCGCTGAAGGTCAGGTTGGCGTTGCTGAAGAGTGAAATTGGGGTGTACTGTGCGGCCCGGGCGTTGTCCAACTGCAAAGTGCCGGCGGCGACCGTGGTCGCCCCGGTGTAGGTGTTGATGCCCGAAAGCAGCAGCGTGCCCGAGCCGACCTTGCTCAAGGTGCCGCCGGAACTGACCAGGCTGCTGGCCAAGGTAACGGTCTGGCCGTTGGTGTCGATGCTGTACAGTTGGTTGGCGGCCGTGCTGAACCGGGGGGAATAGTCGGTGGTATTGGCCGCAGTGAACTGAAGCGTGCCGCCGCCGAAGCTGATCGTTCCGGTGGTGCCAAGTGCCCCGGCGCTGCCCAGGCTCAGGATGTTGCTGTTGATGTTCGTGCCGCCGATATAGGTGTTGTTCCCGCCGAGGGTCAACGGATTGGCACCGAGTTTGGTCAGGGCCAGGTTGCCGCCCATGTTGCTGTTCCAGACGACTCCCGTGCTGGTCGCGTTGGTGGTGTCCACCGCGAGTGTCGAACCAAACGCAAAGTTGCCGCCATTGCTGGCGAGCAGGGTATCGAGGTTGGCGGTTGTCCAGTCGCTGCTGCCGCCGACATTGGCGGCCAGCGCGGCACCGGAAGAAACCGAAACCATACCCGCCGTGCCGTAGTTCGGCAGGGCGGCGGGAGTCGTCAACCACAGCGTGCCGGCGGTGATCGAGGTTGCCCCGGCCTGGGTGTTCGTGCCGCTGAGTGTCAGCGTGCCCGTGCCGACCTTGGTCAGTTTGCCCAGGCCGGACAGCGCGCCGGAATAGGTGGTGTTGATACTGTTATTGCCGACCCTCAGTTCGACGGCGAGCGGGGTGGCGGCGGTGTCGCTCAGGGTCAGCGCGCCGCTGCCGGCCAATCCGCCGATCGTGAAGGGCGACAGGCCGGTGGTGAACGTCAGGGCGTTGGCCGCGCTCCAGGTCACGGTGGAGCTTTGCAGCGCCGAGGCGTTGGATAGCAGCACGGTGCCGTTGTTGATGCTGGTCGGGCCGTTGTACGTGTTGGCGCCGCTCAGGGTCAGGATGCCGGTGCCGATCTTGGTCAGGCCGCCGTCGATGGTGGCGATGCCTTGGTGCGAGAGAGCCTGGCCGACAGTGACGGCGAAGCCATTGGTGTCGATCGTGGCGCCGCCTTCTTTCGTGCCGGCGGTGTCCAGTCCGCTCAGCAATGTGGTGCCGGCCGAAGCGGCCCGCAGAGTACCGCCGTTGAAATAGAAGTTGGAGACGCTGCCCGCCAGACCCTTGCTGATGCTGTTGGTGACCAGCGTGGCACCGCTCTCCAGATTGATGGTCGAGGTGTTGGCGGTGCCGGATGGATGCGTGTAGGTGATCGACGGGAGCGTGACCACCGCGCCCATGGTGATATTCAGGATGGAAGCGCCGCGGACGCCCAGATTCATGCCGGCGGCCGTCGAGGTGAAGCTGCCGCCGCTGATACTCATCGTCGTGGTGCCGCCGTTGTTGCCGATGCCGAGGAAGCTGCCGTTGAAGGTCACCGTGCCGCCGGTCTGCGCGTAGGTGAACGCGGTCGTGGCGGGGGTGCTGGCGGCGGCGGCCGTGAGGAAGTTGGCGCCATTGACGGTGAGCGAGCCGCCGCTGATCGTGAAACTGGCGCCGGTCCCGGTGGTATCGCCGATGGTGAAATCGCCTGAGGCGGTCAGGCTGCTGCCGTTGACCAGCGAGAGCGTGCCGCTGCTGGCGGTGACCGCCCCGGCGGTGTTACCCGAGGCGCTGAGGACCAGGGTGTTCGTGCCCTGCTTCAGAATCTTGCCGGTGCCTGTGATGGCGTTGGACACCATAACTGGGTCCGTCCGGTTGAAGGCCAGGGTGCCGGTGTTGGTCACCGGGCCCGTGCCCAGCGAACCGGTCGTGCCGCCGGCGCCGATGTTCAGTGTTGCCCCGGCGCCGATGGTCGTTGTGCCGGTGTAGATGTTGTTGTTGGCGAGAGTCACCGTGCCGCCGTTGCCGTTGACCGACAGGCCCGTGGTTCCGGCGATGGCCGCGCCGCTGAGGGTGTAGGTCTGGCTCGTGTTGGTGAAGGTGACGGATCCTGGATAGACGTTGCTCGCGAGCGTCACGGCCGCCGCCGCCGCGGGTGTCGGGAAGGTGACATTGTCCAGGCTGTAGAACGTGGTGGGAGCGGAAGTTGCGTCGTTCCAGAGGCCGGTCGTGGTCGTGTCCCATGCACCGGTCGTTGGAGCCAGCCAGGTGATCGTGCCGGGAGCGGCGGTGTTGGTCACCGTCATCGTGGTGCTGCCGGCGACGGTGGAATCAAATGTGGTCGAGTAGGTGCCGCCGCGCACCACGGTCGCGGTCCCGGCCAGCGTGCCCGTGCCCGAAGGGAGGGCCGTGTATCCGTCGATAATGGTGTAAGTGCCGGTCGGGAAGACCCCGGGGACATTGGTCGTGGTGCCGGTGGTGAGGGTGAAGGTGCCGCCCGTGAGGTGGATCTTGTCGCTGCTCGCGCCCAGATCCAGGAGCAGACTGCCGCCGCCCAGCGTGAGGTTGCCGGTGACGCTCATGGTGGCGGCCGTGCCGGGGCCGCCGGGGATGATCACGCCCGCCGTGCCGCTGCTCAAGCCGCCCGTGATGTCCGCGGCGCCGCCGCCACCGGCGAGGATCTGATTGGCGGCGAGCACGAGTGTTCCAGCGGGTGCGGCGGTAAGGCCGGTCGCGTTCAAGCCCGCGCCCGGGGCGATCGTGATCAGGGGCGTGGCGGCGATGGTCGCCGTTCCGGTCAGGGCCAGTGTGCCGGCGCTGATCGTGGTCGGGCCGGCGTAGGTATTGGCGCCTGAGAGTGTCAGCGTGCCGGCGCCTATCTTGGTCAGGGCGACTGCGCCGCTGGTGCTCTTGATCACGCCCGTGAAGGAACTTGTCTGATCGTTGTTGCCGACTGTCAACGTGTAGATGCCCGTGCCGGCGCCATTAGTCACCGTGCCGGCACCGGTAAGCCCGTTGATGGTTTCGACGTTGCCATTGAGGTCCAGCGTGCCGGTGACGGTCACGTTCCCTTTGCCGGCGCCGTCCGGAATGACATTCGCGTCGTTTAACTTGAGCGTTTCGCCCGACCCGATCGTTGTAGCGCCCGCGTATGAGTTGTTCGGATTGCTGAAATAGACTTCCGAAGCTCCACCACCCTGGTTGATCGCGACAGCCCCGGTGCCGGTGATGGGCGAATCCATCCACAGGTTCTTTCCGCTCCAGTGCGTGCTGAAGATCGCGCCGGCGCTGTTGACTGTCACCGGGCCGAGTATGTGGTAGTTGCCGTCTTCGCCATGCAATTCGCCGCCGTTTATGACGATGCTGTTGTTGAAGTTGAACGAGGTGCTGTTCTGAATCCAGAGCTGAAGCTTGCCGCCGGTGTTGATTGTCACCGGACCCGTGCCCAGCGCGCCCGTGCTGGAAGTGTAGCCGCCCGTGCCGCCGGTGCCGAGGCTGAGCGTGCCCGCATTGATGGTCGTGCCTCCGGTATAAGTGTTGGGGGCGATGTTGGGCAGCGTGACGTTGCCGCCGACAATCAGGCCACGTGGGCCGCTCAGCAGGCTGGAAACGGTCAGCGTGCCGCCGCCGCCACCCAGGCGGTAGGTGCCGTTGGGTATCAGCACGCCGGAATCGGTGTAGGTGCCGGTAGCGCCGAGGAAGGCGCCGGATAGGTTCGCACCGGCGCTGCTGCTGAAGTCCAGGTTGTTGCTGCTGTTGGCTCCTGTGGCAATGGTCGATGCGTTGGAGTTCTCGGCCAGACGATTGAGGGTGGCGTTGTCGATGGCATACCCGAGCGCGACGGTTGCGCCCGTGCCCATGGTCACACTCCGGCCGGTGCCCGGAATGTTGAGGGCGGACGGGAACGCCAGCGTCCCGGCGCTGACCGTGGTGCCACCGGTGTAACTGTTATTGAGGCCGGAGAGCGTGAACGTGCCGGTGCCGATCTTGGTCAGCTTGCCGCCAAGTCCGCCGTCACTGAGCCTTCCGGGGTAGGTCGAGGTGGCGTTGTTGCTGCCGACTCTCAGTTCGATGGCAGCCCCGGACGTGTCAAGCAACGACAGACCTGCGGTGCCGCTCAGGCCGGCGATCGAGAACGGCGAATACGTGGGCGCAAACGTCAGGCTGTTGTCGATGGTCAGATTGACGGTGCTGTTCTGTGCCGCCAGGGGATTGGCCAATTGCAGTGTGCCGGCGTTGATGCTGGTGGCGCCAACATACTGGTTGGCGGCCTGGAGCACCATTAGACCTGCGCCGTTCTTGGTCAGACCTTCGGTGCCACTGTAACTGACGAGGACCGCGTTGACATCCAGTTCAGAACCCGCGTTAATGGTGAATGTGCCGCCGCGCAGGGAGAACTGGCCGGCATCGGGGAGTGTAATGTACGAAGTTCCGGAGCCGGCGGCCGTGGTGATAACCGCGGTCGCGTTGAAGAGGTTGTAGTATTTTGTTCCTGCCGTACCCGAATCGTTCGCCGTGATGGTGCCGGCGCTCAGCGTGATGGGACGCCCGAGAGTCTCGCTGAAAATGGGAGTGCCCAGGTTCCGCAGCGTGCCGTAGAGGGTCAGACTCTTCGTGGTGACGCTGTAGCCGGTGGTATCTCCCGCGGCCACCTGCAATTCAGCCCCCGCGTTGACGATAATCGGCGAGTTGCCGATCGTGCCTTGGGCTCCGCCGCTTCCCGTGAGTTTCAACACACCCTGGGAAACCAGCGTCGTGCCGGAATACGTGTTCGCGGCAGACAGCGACAGCGTTCCCGTGCCCGTCTTGGTCAGGCCGGCGGTTCCCGCAAGTACCGCACCGACCGTGCCGGTCCCCATGTTGTAGGCGGTGCCGGTGAGCGTGCCATTGTTGAGCTGGCCGCCGCCATC
>JBEKVL010000515.1:0-5234 GCA_049514055.1 Tepidisphaeraceae bacterium
CGATACGCTTGACAGCAGCGTGTTGCGCATGAACTCGGCCTCGACCATCTCCCAGGCATCGCGGGCTTCCTTGGCGAGGTTCGCCCGTTCGAGGGCGATCGCGGCCTGGTTGGCGAACGACTCCAGCAGCCGCAGTTGTTCCAGGTCGCCGAGTTTCGCCGAGGACGAAGGCCGGATGCCCAGCACGCCCACGGTGCCGCGCGAAGCCACCAGCGGCAGATAGAGGCCCTGCGCGGCCGGGTGCGTGGCCGTCCCCGTGCCGGCAATCTGGTCGTGTTCGTAGACCCACTGTGCGACGCCGAGTTCCCGTGGATCGGCCGCTAAGCTGGCGCCGCGCTCGGCGCGGAGTGCCAGCCCCGCGTTGTTGTGGGGCGTGAGGATGGCGAGGTCTCCCTCGAAAACGCCGCCGATCGCCGTTAGCGTCGCTTCGAGGATGGCCGGAATCTCCTGGGTGGCAGCGAGTTCGCGACTGAGATCGAATAGTGCAGCCGTGCGGCGTTCGCGGTGGCGGGCGAGTTCGGCCTGGCGGCGGACACGGTCGGTGAGCGTGCTGATGATGACGGCCGTCGCCAGCATGACCAGGAAGGTCACCACATATTGTGTCTCCGCAACGGCGAAAGTGAGGTACGGCGGGACGAAGCAGAAATCGAAGGCGGCCACGCCCAGCAGCGATGCCAGTATCGCCGGACCCCGGCCCCGCCGTGTGGCGACGAACAACACGCCCAGCAGATAGAGCATCAGGACGTTGGTGTTCGAGAGCCAGTGGCGGGTGTTCTCCGCTCCCGGCCCGCGCCAGCCGTGAAACAGCACCCAGCCAACGAGCGTGGTGATGGATACGACGGCGGCGGCCCATGCAAAACCATTCCAGGCGATCCCGATCCGTTTGAGCGGCGGCGCCGGCTCGGCCTCGCCCGCCTCGCCGCGGATCACGTAGATGTCGATCTGCCCGCTGATATCGACCAGTTCGTCGACGATCGAAGCGCGAAGTCTCTGCCGCCAGCCGCGGCGCTGTGGCTTGCCGATCACGATCCTGGTCACATTCCGCGTCCGCGAGTAATTGACCAGTTCCTCGGCCACCTTCGCGCCGGTCAGTGTCACGGTCTCGGCGCCGAGTTGCTCCGCCAGCCGCAGGTTCTGGCTGACGCGGTCGCGGTCCTGTTGCGGGAGGGCGGCGGCCGACGGCGTCTCGACATGGGCGGCAATCCACCTGGCCTTCAAACCAACGGCCAGCCGCTTGGTGGCGCGCACCAGCCGGGCCGACAGCGGGCTCGGACCGACACACACGAGCAGTCGCTCGCTCGCGGCCCACGTCTCGCGAACGCCTTCGCCGGTGCGGAAATCCTGCATCTGGTCGTCGACGCGATCCGCCGTACGCCGCAACGCCATCTCGCGCAATGCAATGAGGTTGCCCTTGTTGAAGAAGTGCTTCGTTGCCATCTGGGCGATGTCCGCCCGGTAGATCTTCCCTTCGGCCAGCCGCTCCAGCAGTTCTTCGGGCGACGTGTCGATCAACTCGACCTCGTCGGCCTGTTCCAGCACCGCGTCGGGCAGTGTCTCGCGGACGGCCACCCCGGTGATCCGCTGCACGATGTCGTTGAGGCTCTCCAGGTGTTGGACGTTGAGCGTTGTGTACACGTCGATGCCGGCGTCGAGCAGCTCCATTACATCCTGCCAGCGCTTGGCGTGTCGCAGGCCTGGCGCGTTGGTGTGCGCCAACTCATCGACCAGCACCAGGGCGGGCTTGCGTTTCAGGGCGGCGTCGAGATCGAGTTCCTTCAGCGTTATCCCCTTGTACTCGACGCAGCGATACGGCAGCAGGTCCATGCCGAGCAGCAGGACCTCGGTCTCCGACCGGGCATGGGGTTCGGCGTACCCGACAACAACATCCACGCCCTCGGCCGCCTTGGCCCGGGCCTGTTCGAGCATGGCGTAGGTCTTGCCGACGCCGGCCGCCGCGCCGAAGAAGACCTTCAGCCGGCCCCGGCGGGCTTTGGCTTCCCGCCCGGCCACCCGGGCCAGCAATGCATCGGGATCGGGTTGCTGGTCAGACATGTGAATCCCGCATACTTTGTTTGCCATCAGGCAGATGGCGACCCGGGACTGCCTTCACCGCGGGAATCACGTTCGTAGGCTCTATTAGACAAGCACCTGGCGCTATGCCGATCGAGACCGGACCCAAGCCAGTCCACAGCACGTTCAATGTCCGCATAGCGGAATCCTTCGCAACCGGTCAGCCGGAACAACGCGGCCGACCTTGACACCAACGCGAATGTTCGCGCCGATTCGCACGTCCGTCGATTCGCTCCGATGCTGGCGTTTATACTTCAATCAACTCCCGGCTGCCACATCAAGTCCGATATCAACCGGGCGGAGCTGTGCGTGCAGGCCGCCCGGCACGACGTCGACGCCGCCCGCCGGTGGGCCCGCGTCGGTGTTGAGAGATTCCGTCTGTGCCGTCTGGACAAGACACGCTTCCCTGTTTTCCACCGTTCCTCTCCTTTTTGTTAAGACTACGACTCACGCGTCGCCGTCGCCGTCCGATTCCCCTTCTGTAACGAACGCTGTTGGAGGAGTCGGAGTGAGAAGTATTCAGATCGGCCAGCTTCTGATTCAGCAGGGCGTGCTTACCGACGCGCAGGTCCGCCACATCCTGGCGATTCAGAAGGCGTCGTATCGGCCATTCGGCGACCTTGCCGAACGGCTCTATGGCATTAGTTCCGAAGCCGTCGAGGACGCCTGGGTGCAACAGTATGTCCGGGAGTCCGGCATCGCCAGCCTCGATGAACTGGATGTTGACATCGACTGCCTGCGAACGATCAACCGGCGGCAGGCGTGGCAGTTTCATGTCCTGCCCACCAACCGCGAGGGCGGCCTGTTGAATATCGCCACCGACGCCGGCCATCTCGTTCGCTCGCTGAACTTTGCCACCAACCGGATTGACGAGCCGGTGGGCTTCATTATTGCCGAGCGCGAGCAGCTCCGCGACTTTCTGATGCGGCACTATCCGGTCCCGCAGCAGATGGCCGACTTCGCCGAGCGGTTCTGACGCAGTGAGAACTCACCCACCTTGCGCCTCGTCGGTCCACCCACCGCTGACGAGGCGCTTCTTCTGCGCGCTGACGCAAGTCAGCAACTCGTGGCCCCCAGTCAGTCGTGGGGAGTGTTGTGGACGGAGCGGGAATGGGGATGCCGGTGCGAACACCGCCTCTACTACTCCAGTAGCTTCTCGGTGCCCTGAATCATCTTGCCGAAGAGTTTGGCGCCCTGGTCGGTCAGCAGGGGGGCGGGTTCGGGCGTGACCTGGGGGGCGCCGAGGGTGCCGTGGACGTGGAACTGGGAGAGGAGGCTCCCGGAGGCCGTGTTGATGAGCTTCTGCATGCCTCCGGCCAGTTCGCCGAGGACGTCGCCGATCAGGGGGATGCCGGACTTCTTCAACTTGCCTCGCCAGTCGTCCAGCAGGGCGGCCATGAGGCGGATGTCGAGCTGGCCGTCAAAACCGACTGTTCCAAAGCCCTGCAACCCGAGCGACGAGGAACTTGCGGCGAGTTGCGAGAAGTTGATCTTCTGCTGGGCGATGGTGAATATGCCGGCCGCTTGGCGGAACTGGCCCGCTTTGTCGCCGAGGTGCAGGGTGTCGATAATTGCGGTGATCGACTTGAGTTCGTACAGCCGGGCGTTATTGATCTCGAAGCGGCCGCCGCCGCCGAGTTCCGGCAGCAGCGAGCCGATCCCCTGCGGCACTGAACCTTGCACTTTCATGCTCAGCGAGGCGTTGCCGGTCAGGTTGAAGTTGGATCCGCCGTGGGTGGCCAGGTGTTGCGAGAGTTGCAGGAGGTCCACGCCGGCGATCTCGACGGGAACCTCGTATTGCATTGCGGAGCGCGGCAGCACGGAGGCGGATCCACGCACCGTTCCACCGAAAAGCGAGGCGTGCAGGCCGAGTTTGGAGGCGCCGTCGATCACGGTCTCGATCTTGTCGGGCGTGATGATCGCATCCAGAGACGCATCGGCCAGCAGGATCTTCTGGTTAAGGAGCAGCAGCCGCTTAGCGTCGGCCCGCAGATTCAAGCGTCCGTCCGGCTGCGGCACGGCGACGCCGCTTCCGTCGAGGCGGATTCTCACGTCGCCCTCGGCCTCACCTGTCAGATGCAGAACCGCACTCAGTTGTGGCACGGCCCAGGTTGTGGCGCGAAGGTCGGCACTCATGCGGGCCGTCGCGCTCACGAGTTGAGCCGGTCCCATGGCGGCCTGGGCCGAGGTGACCGACAGGTTCAGGACACCGGGATGCTCATCGGTCCAGAGCTGCAGAACGATGGCGGCGTTTTCCAGGGCGGGAAGACCCGGCGCGGGCCGGAGATGACAGTTCGAGAGCGATATGTCCGCATCGAATGACGACGAACCGGCTGTTTCGGGGCAGAACCGGCCCTTGCCGCTGAGCTTGATCGTGCCGCGTACTTCGTATTGCTGGAGCAGACGCTGGATCTCCGGCGGCGCGGGACTGCGCGTCGCATCAGCGTCTATCGTCAAGGTTGCCGCGAATTCCCTGGCCGTTAGATACAGATCGTCGATGTGGAAGGTGCCCGCGGCCGTGGCGGTGCCCACTGATCCGCTCTGTAAGGTGAGGGTGAAGTCATACAGCGGGTTCTTTTTGGGGTCGGTGGTCATCTTCAGCCCGATGTGCTGCCAGACGGTGGCCACGGTGCCGGTCAGCGTGCGGTCTTTGTAGGCAATCCGTCCCTCAATGACCTCCACCAGCCTGAGTTCGAACATCTCCGAACGCTTCGGCCCGCCGGTTGGGCCCGTGGTTGCACCCTTGGCGAGCGTCTGGTGGCCGACGAAGCCCGTGCTGGCGCGGATCACATGCACGACCGGCTCATGCAGTTTCAGCTTGCTGACGACGAGCGGCCCTGGGCCGAACGGCAGTTTGGCAAGACCGATTTCCAGTCGCGGAATGGTGAGCAGTTCGACGGGCTTGCCATCGTCGTCTTTGGCGAGCAGCCCGACGTCGGTCACATCGACCCCGTAGGGGAAGGAATACCGCAGCCGCCCGATGCGCAGTTCGGCATTAAGTTGCGACGAGACCATGGCTTGCAGTTTGCCGCGCACCATCGGCCGGGCCGCGATTGGGCCGAGCCAGAACAGCAACAGCGCGAGCACGATGGTCGCCGCGACGATACGCAGCAGCCACCGTCGCCATCGCGGCCGGGTTGTCTGTGGTCTGGCGGTCTTGGTCA
>JBEKVL010000516.1:0-5224 GCA_049514055.1 Tepidisphaeraceae bacterium
ACCAAGAAAGACCAGCTCATCGACGAGGTGACCAACAAGTACGGCGGCGAGATCGACAAGTACAAGGAGATCCTCAAGATCTACCCCGGCGTCTACGACGAAATCTCCAAGCTGGCCTCGGCTGAGGTCGACATCGTCAAGGGGCTGCCGTTTGACCAGGTGAAGGAAGAGAGCCTGGCCGAGACCCTGAATCTCGCCTTCATCAGCATCCAGGCATTCCCCAAGGCATTGCAGCAGACCAAGGAGGGGATCAACAAGCAGCTCAAGCAGAAGCCGCCGGACTACAAGGGCGCGGTCAACCAGGTTCAGTCGGGCACGTCCAACTTGGGCGATATGCTCGGCGCCATCACTGACAGCTTCGGTAAACTCAAGGACGACAAGAAGATTCCGGAGGTATTCCGGAAGTACATGACCGACAGCCTGCCGCGCTACCAGCAGATCAAGAAACTGGCCGACGAACTGGCGGACAAAACCAAGAAACTGGGCGAACTCAAGCTCGACGATCTGCGGCAGAGCCTCAAGACCCGCGACTCGATCATTGTGATGGGCGAGAAGGAAATGAAGACCATCCCGGTCGACAAGGTTTGGGTTGTCCCCGAAGACGCCCGCGGCTTCACCAGCGAGGGCAAACCCAAGCCCCGCTTCGCCGGCGAGCAGCAGATCACGAGTGCCATTGTCTCCCTGACGGCCAAGACCAAGCCCAAGGTGGTCTTTATCCGCGCCGGCGGCGGGCCGCTGACCATGCCTGGCATTCGTGGTTTTCAGCGCGGCGGGCCGTTCGGCATGATCGCTTCGCGGCTGCGCGACTACAACTTCGACGTTCTCGAAAAGGACATCACCGGCATGAGCGCGATGCGGCAGCAGCAGTTTGCCCCGCCGGAGCCTTCCGATGAGGAGATCAAGGACGCCATCTGGATCGTCCCCGGGTTCCCCAGTGGCCCTTCGCAGTTCGGCCCGCCGCCTTCAATCGCTCCGAAGCTCAAGGAGCATCTGGATCGCGGCGGTTCGGCCCTGGTGATGGGTTACCCCCAGGGCGAGAACTTTGCCGAGGCGCTTGATCCTTGGGGCATCAAACTCCGCACCGACGTCGTCGCCGCCCACGAGGCGGTGGTTGGCGGTCCCGACAGCGCCGACATCGTCGAGCAGGCCCAGCGCGAACCGCTCATTTTCCTGCTTCACACCTACGGCAACCACCTGATCACTCGCACCGTGGAAGGCCTCGACGGCATTTTTGTTCCGATGAATGTCGTGGAAACATCTGCCAAGCCGGGCTGCACTGTGACGGCCATCATCCCCGTGCCTCAGTCGCTCAAGACCTGGGGCGAGACCGACGTCGCCGGCGCCATGGAAGGCAAGGCGCACTACGACAAGCCGGTCGAGGGCAAGACAACAGCCGATGGCAAGCCGGCCGACGCCGATGGCAAACCGGCCGACATCAATCCGCCACTCTTTGCCGGAGCCGTGTCGGAGAAGGCCGGCGCCGGCCGCGTCGTGGTGCTCGGATCGGCCACCTTCGCCATGGACAACATGCTCGGTTTCCCCGACCAGAATCTCCGCAAGCAGGGGATCATCGTCTCACGTTTTCCGGCCAACGGCGAATTGTTCATGAACTCCGTCTTCTGGCTCGCGCGACAGGACACGATGGTGACGATTTCCGCTTCGGCGCTGGAAGTGAACCGCGTCGGCGAGATCCGCTCCGGCGTGCTCAATTTCTGGCGCATCGGCGTGCTCTGCATCGGCCTGCCGCTGGCCGTCATCGCGGCGGGAATCTGGATGTTCTTCAATCGTCAGGACTGATTCCGTCGTCAGACGTCTGTACTAACAAAATCGGCACACCCATGAACTTCCGAACAACCGCAATCCTGGCCGTCATACTGGCAATCGTGGCGCTGATCGTCTTCTTCACGAACCAAGGCGAAAAGCCCGCGCCGCCCGAGGGCGGCCGGGCTGTCGTCGATGTCGAATCGGCCAAGGTCACCAAGATCAGCGTGACCCCGGCCGACGGCAAAACACTCCTGTTGGAGAAGTCTGGCGCCGACTGGAAACTCACCCAGCCGATCGCCGCTTTGGCCGACTCGTTCAACGTCGATTCACTCGTGCGCAGCCTGACCGAACTCAAGTCACGCGGCGAGGCATCCAAGTCGGAGATCAAGACGCTCGGCCTCGATCCGCCGGCATGGAAGATCGAGGTGGTGGCGGCCGGGAAGTCGGTGAAGCTCGGTGTCGGCCCGCGCCCGAGCGTCGGCGACAATCTCTATGTGCTGGTGGATGGCGAATCCAAACCGCGGCTCATCTCCGCGTCCCTCTGCGATCAACTCGAAAAGGCCCCCGAATCCTACCGGCAGAACAAGTTGATCGGCGCCGCGGCGTCGGCCTTGCAGCAGATCACCATCATCCAGCCTGATGGCAAACTCGTGATGCAGAAGAAGGGCAACGATTGGGAAATGCTCGAGCCCGAGAAGATCCCGCTCGATTCCTCCGCCGTTTCCGACCTCACGTTTGCCCTGACCGGACTGACGGCCGCCGAGTTTGTCGATGAGAAGGACATGCCCCTGATCGGCAACCCGGCCAAATCGGCCAAACGCAGCGTCTGGTTCTCCACCGACGCCCCCACAACCCAGCCGGCCGCCACCCGCCCCGCGGGAACCACCATCGCCTTCGGCGAATACGACAGCATTCTCAAGAAGAACGTCTTCGTCTACCTCGACAGCCCCAGAACCTTCGCCAAAGTCGCGGCTGCTTCGCTCGACTCGTTCAACAAGAAACCGCTGGACCTGCGCGACAAGAAAGTCGTCGACATCACCCCCGGCGAAGTCAGCCGCATCTCCGTGGCGACCGACATCACCGCCACCACGCAGCCCACCAGCCGCCCGGCCAGCAAGAGCGAACTGGTCATCGAACGGCGCAAGGAGAACGTCCTGCTCGGTCCCGACCTGCCGGTCGGCCCGGCCACCAAGCCCGCCACCATGCCGGCGACCACCCGGGCATCGACACAGCCTGTCACGCAACCGGCCGCCCCTCCGCTGCCGGTCAGCAACTGGGTGCTCAAATCGCAGAAGGACGCCGATGGCAGCAATGCCAGGGTGGATGCGTTGCTCGCCAAGTTCAACCCGCTGCGTGCGGATAAGTACCTGCCGCCAACCACGGCCACCTCGCAGCCCTCGGCCAGCTACACCATCGAAATCACGGCCGAACTGGCCGGCAAGAAGACCGTGCATCAGTTCCGCATCACCGATCCTGGCGGCGACAAGCCGCTGATCGGCGCGTACAAGGACTTGCGCTTTGAACTGCCGCGTAACTTTGTTGAGAGCATCACCGGAGACTTCACCAACAAGTTGGAGAAGGTCGAGACGCCGATGCCGGCCAACATGCCGCCGGGAATGATGGATCGGTGACCCAAGTAGGGCCAGCGTCCTCGCTGGCCTTCCCGACGCGCGAATTGCCCGATACTCGGGACCAGCGAGGACGCTGGGCCTACTTGGAGAGCCGTCTTCACAGATGCCCAAATCCCTCACCAAACTCGGCCACAAGTCGATCCTGACGCGAGCTCAGATCGCCAGCCCCCGGTCCATCCTCGACACCTTCGCCAACCCCTTTCCGGATCGGGACTACCAGATCGAGTTCATCTTCCCCGAGTTCACCAGCGTCTGCCCCGTCACCGGCCAGCCCGACTTCGCGACGATCACGGTCCAGTACGTCCCCGACAAACTGTGCGTCGAAATGAAGAGCCTCAAGCTCTACTATTTCGCGTATCGCGACCGGGGCATCTTCTACGAGGCCGTGACCAACACGATCTGCAACGATCTCGTCGCTGTCCTCAAACCGCGGCGCCTGCGTGTCGAAGGCCGCTTCAACGTCCGCGGCGGCACCGGCGGGGTCATCACGGTCGCATACCCGTCCGGCAAGAACAAATCACGTTAGGTTCTCTCGGCACCCTACGTTCCATGCCGGCGTCCCTCGTCGAGCATGACAAGGTAGTTGTCCAGCGGGACATAGTTGGCGACGCTGTTGCCCGTGCCGAGGCAGTAGCCGCCGCCGGAGTGGCAGGCGTCGAGCGTCTGGCGGACGCGCTGGCGGATCGCGGGTTCATCCGCGCGGCAGAGGAAGTCCATGTCGATGCCGCCGAGAATGGCAATACGCCGGCCATAGCGACGTTTGAAGGCAATCACGTCAATAATGGTGTCCTCAAAGGAATGCTTGCCGTCGATCTTCACCTTATCAAGCAGGTCGGGCATGATGGCCTCGATCTGGCCGCAGCAATGCAGCAGATACGAGCGCCCGGCCGCGTGCGACATGGCTGCCACTTCGACATGTCCCGGCAGAACGAAGGCGCGCAGGTCGTCGGGGCTGATGAGCGTGCTGGTGCGGAATCCCATGTCGTCGGATCCCCAGAGCACTCTCAATCGCGAGAACTGGAGCAGCAGGCGGGTCATCTCGCGGTAGAACTCCTGAAGGCGCGTGGCAATGGCGCCAACGAGATCGCGCGCATCGAAGAGAGCGAAACAGAGTGTCTGGTAGCCCATAAGCCAAGTCAGGTACTCGGCAAAATGAGCGAACCCGCCGCTGCCGACGATGCACATGTCGTCGGGGAGATTCCGCTCGTACCACTCCAGTGCGGCCGTCGTGAGTTTGCCGGGATCGGGCCAGGGGTACGCGTCAAACTCGGCAGATGTCGTGATCGGGCCGGTCTCGTGGTCGACAAAGGACCGGCCGCCGGCCCGGGCAAGGCCCGCCGTGTCTGCCACGCTGTGGCGTTTGACCGGCATCGAAAAAGCATCGACACCGCAACGGACGTAGTCGTAACCGAGAAATCGCTGGATCGCGATCTCGCGTTGCCAGAGGTATTCGGGTCCGGCGCGATCGAGGTTGCGGTCCAGTTCGAAACGCGTGCAGAGGGCGTCCTTGACCTCCGGATCGAGGTAAAGCTCGGCGAAATGGACCCGATCGGGCGTGCCCCGGCGGGCCAGGCACCGGAGCCAGGACTCGTAGTCCGGACGGATATCGTGGATGAATGGCGTCATTTCCTCACCATGCTCCATTGTTTCTCCACGCGCTGGACGGAAATCGGTATGGCGCTGCGGAGCTCCTGGGCAAAGAGCGACACACGCAATTCCTCGATCATCCAGCGGAACTCATCGAGCGCCGGGTCCACGATCCGCTGTTCGCGGTTGCGTTTGGCCAGGCCGAGGTACGCCTGCCAGAACGGCGTCACCTCGGCCATGCG
>JBEKVL010000517.1:0-5220 GCA_049514055.1 Tepidisphaeraceae bacterium
GGATGCGCTTGCCGCCGGAGAGCACGAACGAGCGGATGGCATCCTGGAAGAAGGCGAGGTCGGAGTTCCTGGGGGGTGCGGCCAGGACCGCCTCGATGGCGGCTTCAATGCGGTCGGCGTCGGCTTGGGGCAACAAGATCACTCTGTTCACCTTCCCGTGTGCGACGATTGTTGGCGGAATTGAGGAGAAATTCAAGCTGCTTGGTCAGTAGTCCGTGGTGCGTAGTCAGTAGGTGCAGACCACGGACAGCCGACTTCCTACTACTGACTACGGACCACTGACTACGGACTAACAAGGTTTACAACCTGCCGCAGCCGGTCTATCCTCATGGGTTCATGGACAGTTCCATCCTCCTGGGCTCTCTGGGAATCGCCTGTGCCGGTATGCTCGTGGCCGAGCGCCTGGGCGCCAAAGTCGTCCTTGCGCTGAAGTTCAAGGGCGATATCAAGCGGGAAACGCGCTGGCTGGCGCAGTATGGCCAGGGAGCCTGCACCATCGTCGTGGCCGGGCTGCTGGTGGCTTTCGACAACCACCGCATGCGTTATGGACTGACCCCGGCATCCCTGCTGCTGACCGTGGTGTTCGGCACAAGTTTGATCTGCATGTTGCTCAAGCGTCTGCTGGGGCGCGTCCGGCCCAACCGCGAGAACGCCGGCCGGTTCCTTGGACCCACGCTCAAGCACGACAACTCCCGCGAAAGCTTCCCTTCGTCGCACTCGGCGGCCGCCGTCGCCATGAGCGTCGTGCTTACCCATCTTTACCCGCAGGGGCTGGTGGTCTTCGCGGCATTGGCCGTTGCCTGCTCGGTCCTGCGCTACGTGATGGACGCGCATTGGCCCAGCGACGTCCTGGCCGGCATCGGTCTGGGGCTGGCGCTGGCGCAGATCAGTTGTCTGTGGGTTGGTCAGTAGGATCCGCTTCAGCGGACGCGGTGGCGCGTGGCGCACCCATCCGCGTCCGTTGAAGCGGACCCTACTAACCTGACTAAAGTTAACATTGGCCCTCCCTAATAACCGAAATACCGATATAATAGAGTATACCTGCAGGAGCGGGTCCGCTATGAAATGCGACATCTGTAACAAGCCGGCCACCGTGCATTTGACGGAAATCCGCAACGGCAAGAAGATCGAGAAGCACCTCTGCGAGCAGTGCGCCGCGCAGCAGGAGGGCGTCGCGGTGGCCAAGGGGCACACGCCGATCAACGAACTGCTGACTAATTTCGTGATGGCGCACTCCGGTATGCAGAAGGACCTGTCCGTCTCGTGCGAACACTGTGGCATCTCCTGGGCGGAGTTCCGCCAGAGCGGGCTGTTCGGCTGCGAGCATGATTACGAGGTCTTCGAGAAGGACCTGACGCCGCTCCTCAAGAGTGCCCATGAAGGGGCGACGCATCATTCCGGCAAGTCGCCGGTGCGGGCGGGCGGCGCGCCGGCCGCCAAACCCCGCAAGAAGATGGCGGACGTCACCCGGTTGAAGAAGGAACTGGCGCAGGCGGTCGAAAAAGAGGACTACGAGCGCGCGGCCAAGCTGCGCGACCAGATTCGCCAGGCCGAGGAGGGCCTGGGCTGAGCATTCGTACCCCGCGGCGGGGCGCGACGTGCGCAGACGCACCAAGACCCATGAAACTCTCCGACCTGACAAACCACGCGGGTGAATGGCTCCGGGGTTCCGGCCCGATGAGTGACGTTGTCATCTCGTCGCGAATCCGGCTGGCGCGCAATCTCTCGGGCTTCCCGTTTCTCTCCCGCGCCTCCCGCCACCAGAAACAGGCGCTGGAGAAGCAATTGCGGGATGTCATCCTGTCCGCGAACATCGCGCCGCAACTGCTCTACGTCGACCTCGACCAGGCGCCGGAACTCGACCGCACGCTCCTGGTCGAGCGGCACCTGATCTCCAAGCCGCACGCCTCGGCCGAGGGGGCTCGCGGCGTGGCGATCTCGGCCGACGAAACCGCCTCGATCATGATCAACGAGGAGGACCACCTGCGTATCCAGGTGCTGCGTTCGGGTCTTCAACTCGAAGAAACCTGGGAGCAGATCAACGCCATCGACGACGCCGTCGAGGCCAAACTCGATTACGCCTTTCACCCGCGCTTCGGCTATCTGACGGCCTGCCCCACCAACGTGGGCACGGGCATCCGCGTCTCGGTCATGTTGCACCTGCCCGCACTGAAACTGACCGGCGAGATCGAGAAGGTCTTCCGGGCCGCCAAGGACCTGAAACTGGCCGTGCGCGGGCTGTATGGCGAAGGCACCGAGGCCACAGGCGACTTCTACCAGATTTCCAACCAGACGACCCTCGGCAAGGCCGAGGACGACATCATCGGCGATTTCCGCCTGCATGTGATCCCGCGGATCATCGACTATGAGATCCACGCGCGCAAGACGCTGGTGCAGGACCGGGCCCTGGCGCTGGATGACAAGATCTGCCGGGCGTTAGGCCTGCTCCGCTCCGCCCGGCTGCTGGCCAGCGAGGAAACCATGTTTCTGCTCAGCCATCTGCGTCTGGGCGTGAACATGGGGCGCGTGAAGGATGTCGACCTGCAGACGATCAACGAACTGTTCCTGCTGACGCAGCCGGCCCATCTCCAGAAGCTGCAGGGCCGCCGCCTGGAAGGCGATGCCCGGCGCGCGGTTCGGGCGGAGTACATCCGGCAGCGGTTGGGTGGGAGCTGACGCCGCTGGCGGGGCCTGCGGAAATCCGAATTCCGAGTTTCGTCATTCGCTGCCGCATCTGGCTTTCCCGGCCGTTTCTGCTTAAATCCCCTCTCCCATGACCGATGCCGTGAACAATCCGTCGCCGAGCCGGTGGACCGCCATTGGCCTGTTCCTGCTGTTCTTCGTGCCGTTTCTTCCGGCCGTAAACTGGCTGGAGTTCTCCGGGGGCATGGAGAACTTCAACGTCGCCACGGCGCAGGAGATGGTCCGCAAGGGCAACTGGCTCCTGCCGACGCTCAACGGGGAACTCCGCACCAAGAAGCCGCCGCTGGCGACGTGGATGTCGGCCGCCGGTATCAAACTGACCGGCTCGCTTCCCTGGGGCGCCCGGCTGCCCAATGTCCTGTCCACCGGACTGCTGGCGGTGGCGACCTACTATTTCGGCCGGGAAATCGGCGGGCACAGGCTGGGGCTCATCTCGGCGCTGGTGGGAAGTTCGTCGCTCCTCCCGCTGCAGTACGCGATCCCGGCCCAGTATGACATGCCGTACGCGGTCTGCATCACGCTGGCCAACCTCTACCTGGCCAGGATCGCGATGCGCGGATGCTGGTGGGAAGGATGTCTGGGTGCGGGGTTCTGGCTGGGGATGGCGATCATGGTCAAAGGCCCACTGCCGTCGCTGCTGATGACGATCGTGCCGTTTGCGGTATTCCCGCTGATTCCGGGGAACGATGGCCGGGAGCAAACGTCGCCGCCCGCGCCGATCAAGACGCGCGTGCTGGCGGTGCTGGCCGGGCTGCTGGTGCTGGCCATGGTGGCGCTGCCATGGTCGATTTATGTGCTGACCGCCACGGCCGGGCGGCTCAACGAGTGGTACAACGAGACGACGCTGCGGGATGAGCGGGTGGCCGAGGAACATTCCTGGTGGTGGAAATACGTGCTGGTGGTGCCGTGGTTCGCGCCGTGGGCGCTCTGGTACGCGGCGGGATTCCTCGCGTTCTGCTTCGAGAAATGGCGGCCGCAACGACGGCGTATGTCTTTAATGGTGTTGCTGGTCTGGCTACCGGTGATCGTGATGAGTTTCTTTGCAGCCCGCCGGCCGCGGTATGTGCTGCCGCTGGTGGCGCCGCTGGCGGTGCTCGCGGCGTGGCGGATCCAGCAGCACTTCGTCCGGCCGGAGGCGTGGAAGAAGGCCGACCGCCTGCTGGTTTTCGGCCACGGCGCGATCGTGACGGTGCTGGCCGTCGGCGTGCCGGTGGCGGGGATGCTCGGGATATGGTCGGCGCAGACGGTCGAGGGCCGGCCGTGGTATGGCTTGCCGCTGGGTTTGACGTTCCTGGCCGGCGCGATTGCGGTGCTGGTGGTGATGTGGCGGCGGATGGCCGACTGGCGGTTCCACGTCGGTGGCAGCGTCGCGCTGATGCTGATGCTGGCGGTGCTGGTTCTCTGGGGATACAAGGACTCGCCCAACGGGCGCAGTCCGGCCAGGGAACTGGCGGCCAGACTGCTGCAACGCTATCCGGATGCCGAGTACTACAGTTTTAGCAAAAAAGGACATGATTCGCCCACGGAATTGACGGTCTACCTGAACAGCGAGGTCCGCCGCTGCGCGAGCCTGGCGAAGATCCGGGCGTCGGCGCGCCCGCAGATCGTGTTTCTGGGAACCGACCAGGAGCACACGCCCGACCGGCGGGGCTGGCGGCTGATTGACAAACAACTCATCGGCAAGGCATGGTGGTATGCCATGGTCAGGGAGTGAATTGTGCGCTGGATCATCGGCGACATCCACGGAATGCTCGTTCCCCTGGCGGCTTTGCTGCAGGAGGTGCGCCGGCTGGATGCGTCCCCGCAGTTCATCTTCACGGGCGACTACATCAACCGCGGATCGCAGAGCAAGCAGGTGATCGACCTGCTGCTGACGCTGGGCGGCGCCAGGTTCCTGCGCGGCAATCACGACGACGTCTTCGACGAGATCGTCAACGGCGTCTGTTTCTGTCAGAACTGCACCGATGGCAACCGGCACCTGGCCTACCGCTGGTTCATGCAGCACGGCCTGCCGGCGACCTGGCGCAGCTACGGGGTGGCCGAGGAGGACATGGTCTGGGCCATGCGCGAGATCACGCCACGGGCGCTGTCGATCGTGACCGATGCGGTTCCGGAACCGCACCGCGCATTCTTCCGGCGGCTGGACAGCGTGATCGAAGAGGAGGATTTCTTCGTGGTCCATGGCCGGTGGACGCCCGGCGATGTCACGGATGATCCGGCGATCTCGACCCGGGTGACGCTGGACATCGCGCGCCGCCAGGACATGCTCTGGGGCCGGTTCGAGAGCGAGGAGATCGACGCCGACAAGAACTGGCGCCGTCCGGGTTATTTCGGCCACACTCCGGTGGATCAGTACCCGCGCTTGGCGAACAGTCGGGAGTTGACGCCGATCGTGGGGGTGGCGATGGTGCTGCTGGACACGGCCGCGGCCATGCGCGCGTACGGCCGGCTGACGGCGTGGTGTCACGAGGAGCAGGCGTTCGTGCAGGCCGACCGGCAGGGGAAGATCGCGCCGTT
>JBEKVL010000518.1:0-5186 GCA_049514055.1 Tepidisphaeraceae bacterium
CGGCGGAGCTCTGGCCGCTGACCTTGCGGCCGTCGCGGACGCCGACGTAGTGAACGCCGACGGCATCGACGGCCCTGGCAAGGTCGGCGTCGTTCTTGATCTGGCCGATGGTGTCCCAGTTGTTGACCTGATCGGCGGCGACGATCTTCACGTCCTTCAGCCCGTCGCGATCCAGAGTCGTCCGCAGCACCTTGATCCAATTGGGGTCGTAGCGGCTTTCGTTCCAGATGCCGAGGTAACGGATGTCCAGGGCATGTTCGCGGCGGGCACCCAGCAGAAACCTGGCCAGGTAATCGGCGCAATCCTGGGAGAAGAAATTGCCGTCGCCGATCCAGTGCGGCGCGCCCCAGGCGAGGGCATCGAGGACGACCTGCGGGTTGCGTTTGCGGGCCTCCCGCATGAGCCACCATTCGTAGCCGCGCTGGTAGTTCTGGTCGGCGCGGGTGTGCTGGTGGCTGGGCTCGGTGCCATCGGTGGAGTTGACGTCGCCGCCGATCTCGACTTTGAAGTGGTGGAAGGCCGCCCCGACGTTGGGCGAGAAGAGGAGATCGAGAATCTGTGAGCGTTGGGGTTCGGGGTAGTCGATGAGGAGCCGGGAGGAGGCCCCGGCGCTGAGGGCGCCGATGCCTTCAAAGCGGCGGCCTTCCCTGGCGGCGTCGAGGACGATGGGCTGGGGTTGCTGGGCGCTGGCGGAGAAGGTGGCGGCGATGAGGCAGAGGGATACGATGAGTCTAAATGTCATGGATGTTCCTGGACCGGCGTCATTCTACTTGCGGCCGTTCGGTGTGGCGAGGTATCGGGTCGATCACTGGCTCAAGGGCGGGACGGAGGAATGACGAAATCCGAAACTCGAGTGACGAGAGAATCCCGAAGGACGAATGAAATGACGGTTGCGACGGAGCCGAAGTTTACGAATGCGGGTGCGGGCGGGCTCAAATATCGCCTGCAAGCGGATTCGCCGGCCATTGACCGCGGGGCAGTGATCCCAGGGGTGACGGACGGGCACCTGGGAAGCGCGCCGGACCCGGGCACCTATGAGTACGGGGGAACGGATTGGGTTGCCGGGTGTACGCTTCGATGATGAGGTTGCCGATGGACTGCGGAAATAGATCGAGCCTGTCTCGTTATCCGCTCCCTGCCATTTCTTTGCTCCTTTGCTTCTTGGCGGTCAAGATCCGGAAGGTCAACCGCAAAAGAGCCAAGGAGCAAAGAGGAGAACCCGGCCTCCGCTCATTTTCTAGGTGCGTCCCGGTTCCATTCCCCTTGGGGGAGATTTGCGGCCGTGTCCCATCAGCCTCCGCAGGCGACAGAATCTGTGTCGCCCCTACGGGGCTCAGGATTCCCACGTTCCCATTTTCCCCATGGCTTACGCCATGGGCTACATTGTGTCGCCCCTACGGGGCTGAAAAGTCCAAACTTCAGGGTTCTTTGGCCTGCGGAGTTGATCTTGGAGGGGTTCTTAAGAGTGGTCCAGACGATTCAAAGCGCGTGGCGTATTATTGCCCTTCTGCAGGGTTGGCTTCCGCGGCGTTGCCCGACGAGGCGGCCAGGACGTCGGCGAGGATTTCGGGCTCTTCGGCGGCGAGGTCGGTGTCCTGGGCGAGCACGGCGCGGGCGCGGGCGAGGTCGAGGGCGCCTTCCCAGCGGGCGATGACCATGGTGGCCACGCCGTTGCCGATGAGGTTGGTGATGGCCCGGGCCTCGGACATGAAGCGGTCGATGCCCAGGAGCAGGGCCAGGCCGGCGACATCCACCTTGTGTGTGGCCGAGAGCGTGGCGGCCAGGGTGATGAAGCCGCCGCCGGTGACGGCCGCGGCGCCCTTGGAGGTCAACAGAAGGATGCCGAGGATGGCGAGTTGTTCGCCGAGGCCCAGGTGGACGTGGGTGGCCTGGGCGATGAAGATGGCGGCCATGGTGAGATAGATCGAGGTGCCGTCGAGGTTGAAAGAATAGCCGGTGGGGATGACCAGGGCGACGACGGCCTTGCCGCAGCCGAGATTCTCGAGTTTGGTGATCATCCGCGGCAGGGCCGCTTCCGATGAAGATGTGCCCAGCACGATGAGGATTTCCTCCTTGATGTAGCGGAGGAACTGCCAGAGGCTGAAGCCGGTGAGGCGGGCGATGAGGCCGAGCACGATGAAGATGAAGAGCAGGCAGGTGAGGTAGACGCAGAGCATGAGTGTGCCCAGCGATAGGAGCGTGCCGACGCCGTACTTGCCGATGGTGAAGGCCATCGCCCCGAAGGCGCCGATGGGGGCGAAGTGCATGATGATGCGGATGATGCCGAAGAGGACGTGGGAGAACTGGTCGAGGAGATCGAGCAGCGGCCGGGCGCGCTCGCCGCACCGGCCCAGGGCCAGGCCGAAGAGGATGGAGAAGGTGAGCACCTGGAGGATCTCGCCGCCGGCGAAGGCGCCGACGGCGGAGTCGGGGATGACGCGGAGCAGGAGATCCGCGGTGGAAGGCGGTTTGGCGTTGGTGGTGTACGCGGCGATTTCCTTGGTATCGAGGGTCTTGACGTCGGCATGGATTCCGGCGCCGGGGCGGACGAGGTTGACGACGATCAGGCCGATGATGAGGGCGAGGGTGGAGACGACTTCGAAATAGACGAGTGCCTTGAGGCCGACCCGGCCGACCTTTTTCATGTCGCCGATTTTGGCGATGCCGAGGGCGACGGTGGTGAAGATGATGGGGGCGATCATCATCTTGATGAGCCTGATGAAGCCGTCGCCGAGGGGTTTCATGGCGGTGGCGGCGGCCGGGTGGAAATGGCCGAGGGTGACGCCGATGGCGATGGCGAGGAGGACTTGGAAGTAGAGGTGGGTGTAGAGGGGCTTGCGGAGGGGGGGTTGCATGGATGTCCTATCCTTGCCGCTTGGCAGCATCACCTTTGCGTCTTCCTTCCGCCGCCGAACCGCATCGCCGAATCGTCTGCGATCGAACTCGTCACGCCTCAATTGCCCGCCCCCAGCCCTTCACGGAATCTCTTCAATCCTCCGCCCTTTTCCCGCACGAGCGCTGCGGCGAGCGCAGGCGATTCGCTTGAGAAAACGCGGGTCGTTTTCCAATTCGAAGTCGAATCGTTCATCGTCATTCGCGAAGCCCACCAACGCGCCGGCTGGCTTGCCGTTGAGGGTGATCATGATCTTCTCCTTGCGAGCGGCCCGCAGGAGCTTCGAAAGGTCATGTTGAGCGTCGGCCAAAGCAACTCGTTTCATGATTATTCTCCAGCGTCTGCAAGCCAGTCCGCCGCCTGCGATTTCTCCACAATTCCCAGGACTTCCACCGTGTCCGCGGTTACGTCGTAGAAGACCCGGATATTGGCAACACGCAGACGATACTGAGGCCGCCGCAGGCCGCGCAGTCGTTTGATCCGGCTCTTGCCGATGCGTTCGGGCTCATGCCGCAGGTGCGTTTGAATAGCGGCCTTGACGGCGCTCCG
This sequence comes from Tepidisphaeraceae bacterium, assembly GCA_049514055.1. GTDB lineage: Bacteria > Planctomycetota > Phycisphaerae > Tepidisphaerales > Tepidisphaeraceae > JANYKD01. The sequence continues at coordinate 3,443 of JBEKVL010000518.1, forward strand.
ATCCGTTGCTCGAAGCCGATCCAGATCTTCTTCTGCCTCGGGCATCACGACGATTTCGTATGGCATCCTCTGGACATCATAGCTTACCAACGACGGAGATTCATCCCCTCATTGCAGATCAGCGTCTTGGTTCCCTATCACTTCGCCAAATCCACGCACACCAGTTCCCTGTCATTCCGCCAGAACATGCAGCGCCCCGCGAAGGCGGGGTGGGACCAGACGACTTTGCGGCCGGAGTCGGAGTTGGTGGGGTCGAGGATTTTGGCGCGGGACATCTCCTCGAACTTCTCGGGCGTGAGGCGGGCGATGAGCAGCTCGCCGGAATCGTTGGCGATGAAGTAGCGGTTGACCCACCGAGCAAGGTCGGCGGGCGTTGGGGGGACGACTGGAATCGTGAAGGCGGAGGGGAACTGGGTCTGGCCGAGTTCGCCAGTCGTCGGGGCGAAGGTTTCCCAGAGGCGGTCGCCGGTTTTCAGGTCGAGGCAGCGGTACTCGGCCATCTTGCAGACGCCGAAGATATTCGTGTCGGTCAGAATGACCGTGGACATGAGATTGTGCAGGGCTTCGGTCTTGCGCGAGCCCTGGCGGCCGGCGCGCTGCCAGACGACCTTGGCGGCGGGTTTGTCGGCGTCGAGTTCGACGAGCATGGCGCCGTTTTGTTCGGAGGCGATGAAGACGTAGCGGCCGTGTTGCACGGGTTGCCAGATGCAGGTGCCGTAGCGGACGGGGCCGAAGGGGATGGACCAGTAGAGGTCGCCGGTGGCGGGGTTGAAGGAGTTGAGCGACTCGGGAGTCCACTGGATGAGCTGCCGCGTGCCGCCGGCCGGGACGATGACGGGCGGGCTGTAGCCGGGTTCCTTGGAGGCCAGGGCCTGCCAGAGGAGTTTGCCGGTGTTTTTGTCGAACACCTTGAGGCTGTTGGTCTTGTCGCCGGTGTAGACGAAGAGGCGATCGCCATCGACGAGCGGATGGGCATCGCAGCCCCAGATCGGCGCCTCGTCGGCCACGACCCGCTTTTCCCAGATCACCTTGCCGGTTTCGACTTCGAGACATTTCAGATGCCCCTCCGCGCCAAACGTGTAGAGGCGTGTGGGCTCGACAGTCGGCGTAGTCCGCGGGCCGGCGGCGTAGGAGATGGCGTAGCGGACGGCGTATTCGTGGGTCCAGATCTGCTTGCCGGTGGCCGCGTCGAGGCAGAGAATGCGTTCGAGGCCATCCTGCGGATGACGGCCCCAGGGGTCGGCATCACGCTCGTTGCCCTTGGCAAGCTGCCTGTCCATGACATACAGCCGCCCGGCGGCGACGGCCGGGCCGGCGTAGCCCGTGCCGACGGGCACGCGCCATTTGTATTTCACATCGGCCTGGGTGAGCTTGTCGACGATGCCGGTTTCGCGCCAGACGCCGTCGCGCTGCGGGCCGAGCCACTGGGGCCAGTCGTCGGCACTGGACGGGGATGACCCGCAGATGAATGCAGATATGAACAGATAATGAACCGCAGAGAGCACAGAGATGGTTTTGGTTGATGAGACGAGACGGCAAAACCAGCCTACGGTCCCATTTGGATTTTCATATTGAGTTCTGGAATCAAACATGATTACTCTTTCGGCAATCGTAGTCCAAAGCGGTCTCTGTGACACAAACCATCAGTCTCTTCGCGGGCTGCGAAGAAATCAAGCCGCTTGCATGAGCGTTTTGGCGTTGGCGGAACGTGCTGCCAACACAGTGTTAATGGTTTCGCGGCCCC
>JBEKVL010000519.1:0-5183 GCA_049514055.1 Tepidisphaeraceae bacterium
GGCCGCAGACCGCCCCGGCCTTGACCTTCGCCGGCCAGCGAACGACGAACGGCACCCGGTGGCCGCCATCCCACAGGTCCCGCTTGATCCCGCGCAGTTTGCCGGCGGAGTAATGCCCAAACTCCTCCTGAAGACGGTTGGTGTAATGCTCCGGCCCGTTGTCGCTGGTAAAGATCACCAGCGTGTTGTTGTCGATCCCGGCCTTCTCCAGCGCCGCCACGACGCGGGCCAGCGCATCGTCCGTCTCCATGACATAGTCGCCATACCGCCCGGCCTTGCTCCTGCCCGCAAACTCCGGCGAGGGCAGGATGGGCGAATGCGGAGACGGCAGCGCCAGATACAGGAAGAACGGCTTGCCTTCGCCCGCGCGTTTGCCGATGTATTCCTCGGCCTTCTTCACCATATTGGGCAAGACTTCGACATGTTTGAAGCCGGGCGCAATCGGCCCGGCGCGGAAGAAACCCATGTCCTTTCCGGCCTCGGTCCTGCCCGCCGGGGCCTCCACCACACGGTCGTTCTCGATGTAGACATACGGGTCCATATCCAGCGAGGCCGAGATTCCGTAGAAGCAGTCAAACCCCACGGAAAGCGGCCCGTTGGCGATCGGTTTCGTAAAATCGATCAATTCGATCTTCGCCTTGGGCGCAATCGTGTCCCCGAAGTCAGCCTTGTCTTTCGTGGGCCAGTCCATGCCCAGATGCCACTTGCCAATCGCGCCCGTGTGGTAGCCGCTCTTGCGGAGCATTTCTCCCACCGTGAGCCGGCCGGGCTCGATCAGCCGGGGCGAATATCCGCCCAGCACGCCGGTCTTGCTCCGGCCGCGGAAGGCGTACCGGCCGGTCAGCACCGAGTAGCGGCTCGGCGTGCAGACGGTCGACGGCGCGCGGGCATCAGTGAACATCATCCCCTGCGCCGCCAGGCGGTCGATTGCGGGCGTCTGGATCTTCGACGCCGGATTGAGGCAGGAGACATCGCCATAGCCGAGATCGTCGGTCAGGACCATGATGATGTTCGGCTTGTCCGGCGCCTCGGCCGCGCCCGCGGGGCGAACGGCCACCGCCAGCAGCCCGGCCACAGCCACCAGCCCGACTTGCACGAGCGATCGCATCGTTTCCATGCCACTGAATACCGACGGACTGCTCCAGTATTGCCGAACTATTCGCCGATCCACGCCGGATTTTCATGGCAGTCGCGTTTTCATGAGATACAATAATCTATGGACAGCGCGGTTGTCTCTCCGCTCTTTGGAAACTCATGGTCGCCGTTGTTGGGAGGTGATCTCTATGCCGATCTCTATTGAAGGAGTCTTCAGTTCTCGTTCCAAACCGATTCTCGCGGCCATCCGCTCGATCGGGGTCGCGGGGGCGCCGCTCGTCGATCGCGGCCCGGCCACGGCCGTTCTGCCGTTTGTGACTATTTCCCGCCAGGCCGGCGCCGGTGGGCTTACCGTGGCTCACAAGCTCGTCGAACAGCTCAACCGACGTGACCCGGGCGAACAACCCTGGACCGCCTGGGACCGCGAACTCGTGCAGAAGGTGGCGGAGGAGCATCACATCGACCAGTCCCTGGTCGACGCCCTTGAAGATCGCGGCCCGACCTGGCTCGAGGAACTCCTCGGCGGAATGCGCATCTCCGAAACCCCCGAAACGGCCAGCGAGTTCCGGGTCTATTGGAAGACCGCGGCCACCATCCGCGCCATCGCCCAGGTCGGGCGCTGCGTCATCGTCGGCCGGGGCGGCGTGTTCGTCACCGCGAACATGCCCCGCGGCATCCACATCCGTCTGGTGGCGCCGCTGGATTTCCGCATCCGCAACTACGCCGCCATCTTCAACATGCCGGTGGTGGATTCCGAGGCCCGCGTGAAGGAACTCGATGCCAACCGGGCGGCGTTCTATCGCCGGCACTGGCCCAGGCGGCCGCTGACGCCCGAGGCGTTCACGGCGACGTTCAACACCGCCAGCGTCGGCGAGCGCGAAGTGGTCGAGGCGGTGGCGGCGATGATCCCGGGGGAACGGTGACGGTTCGCGCGGGCACAGCCGGCCGGATTACGAGTGCCACGGCTTGCGGTGGACAAGCCGTGGCGCCCGGAATCAGGAATTGACGGTTGTCTTTCTCCCGGTCATGAGGCAATGCCGCCGGAGCCGTTGACCTGGCTGAACATGTTGTAGGCCATCGCCAGCAGCGACGTGACATTGTTGTAGAGGACGTCCTTGGAGGAATTGGCATTGGCGGCCGCCAGCAATTGCGACACGGTCAGCGTGGAGTTGTTGGCCACATTGAAGGCCGCTCCATTGGTGCCGACGTTGAACTGGGCCGCCCCGAGGCCGTCGTCCGTGACGTGGAATCCGTACTGCGAAGATTCGGCCGTCGTTCCGCCCAGCGACAGGGTTGACGCATAGACGTTGAGCGCCGTGGCCATGACCTGCGCGTCCGCCCCGTTATGGGTGTTCTTCGAGTAGAAGCTCTTGAACAGCGCCGCCACGGTCGTGTTCGGATCGTTGGTCAGGTTGTTGGCGCTGCTCGAGCAACTGGCGCCGTACATCTTCGGATAGGTCGTTGCCAGCCAGTTGCCCAATGTAGTGTCGTTCTGGCTGCCGCCGAAGGAGGTGATCAGGCTCTGGCCCAGGTTGGCCCAGAAGCTCGTCGTGGCCGCTTCGTTGTCGGTATCCGAGTGGAGGCCGCCGTTGTCGGCGCTGATGAGGCGGCTTTGTGCGGAGTAGAAGATATTGCTGCCGGCCGGGCCGAGTTGGTCGATGGCATAGCCGCAGACGAAGTCGATCTGGTAGTAGTTGGCGGGAATCGTGACCGTCATGGAGTTGGCGCCGTGCGAGAAGAGGCCGGTGGCGAGTTGGTAGAACGTCTGCTCGCTGGCGTCGTCGGCGTTGAAGACCGGGTCCGGCGCGTTGTAGGTGACGATGGAGAGTCTCTGCGCGCTGGTGCTCGTGACGGTGAAGTTGACCTTGACGGTGTCGCCCTGGTGGGTGTTGCCGCGCAGATCGGTGACGGTGGTCTTGCCGTTGATCAGGAAGCTGACGTTGGAAACCGAACTGGTGCAGCAGGTCTTGTTGAAGTTGTCGAAATCCAGGCCCGTGGTGTTGGCCAGGCCGGTTGCGGCATAGTTGTCGCTCAGCGCCGGGGCGGTGCGGACGTAGCCGCCGGGGAGCACTTCCTGGACGAAGTAGGCATTGGCCGGATTCAGGTTACTGAACGAGTAGGCGCCGGTTGCATTGGTAGTCGTGGTCTGCACCGCCGCGCCGTCGCCGGTATCGAGCACGCCATTGCCGTTGACGTCGCGGAAGAGATTGACGGTCACGCCGGACATCGGCGTGTCGTCGGAACTCAGCCCGTTGCCCGTGACGTCGTTGTAGATGTGGCCGGATGCGGAACCCTGCGCGGCGAGGACGGTGAGGGTGCCATTGACGTAGCCGATGGTGTAGTTGGCCAGGCCGGTGCCGGCCGCCGCGCTGGGGATGATCGCGTAGGTGCCGACGGCAGCGCCGGCTGCCGCGCCGCTGCTGTTGAGGGTCACGCTGGTGACGGTGTCGCCGGTGATCAGGCCCTTGGTGGAGAACTCGGTTCCGGTGAATACTCTGGTTGTGCCGTAGATCTTGCTGGCGTCGTTGGCGGTGACGGTGAGGGGGGCCGGACTGATGACATCGCTGACGATACCGCTGGCGTTATTGTAGTTGCCGGTGGAGTCGGTGAAGGTCCAGGCATCGGTCGCAAAGATGCCGGCGTTGGTGTGGGTGGTGCCGCCGAGGTTCAGACCGCCGAGGTTCTCGCCCAGCACGCCGCTGGCCGTGCCAGTGTCCGTGTGGGCGCCGCCATCGTAGATGACACTGTAGGGCGTGACAGTGATCGCGGCGTTGGCCTTGTTGATGGTGATGGTGGCCGAGCCGACGCTGCCGAAGTGGTTGGCATCACCGACGTAGGTGGCGGTGACGGTGTAGAAGCCGGCGTCAACCTGGTCGCCCGAGTAGCTCAATACCGCGTTGCCGGTGATGGTGCCGGCGCCGCTGACCACGGCCGAGCCGCCGGTGTGGACGGTGCCGTCGTAGGTGAAGCCGGCGCCGGTGACGGTGGTCGCGGATGTCGCCTTGGTGATGCTGAGGGTACTGCCCACGTAGATGATGGTGTAGTTGTCGTTGGCAGCCACTGTGCCTTCGGTGATGGCATAGGAGCCAACGTTCTCGCCGGCAATCCGCGTGAGGGAGCCGGAAAGGATGGAAGCGGTGTCGCCGAGTTGCAGGCCGGTGACGGTATAGGTCAGGGCCGGGTCAGGCTGGCCGTAGGTCTTGGTGTTGGCGATGGCGGTGATGGTTAACGGGGCCGCGCTGACCGTGAGAATTCCGGAAGTGTTGGTGACGGTGTAATTGGCCAGCCGGCCATTGGGGTCGGTCAGCGAGGCGGTGACAGTGTATGTGCCGACATTGCTGGATTGCCCCGCGATCGTGGAGTAGCTGTCGGTGATATTGTCACCGGCCACGATGCCAATGAGTGTGCCGCCGAGGGTCGGATTTGCCTGGCCGTAGGTCTTGAAGGCATTGTTGGCGATGACGCTTAGAGGCGCGGGCTTCACGGTCAATGTTCCCGACTTCTCAGTGACGGCATAGTTGCCGAGCTTGTGGTCTAGATCGTTGGGTGGATCCACGATTGTGTAGGTGCCGACAGGGGCATTTGCGGCCGCGCCGTCGCTGGTGCAATTCGGGGTGATGTTGTCGCCGTTCATGAGCCCATTGATCGTGGCGGTGAGTGTGGGCGTCTGGCCGTAGGTCTTGGTCACATCGCCCACAATGATGGTCAGGGGGGCCTTGTTGACGGTGAGAACACCGGGCACCAAGCTGATGGTGTAATTGTCCAGTCCGGTGCCGGTGACGGCACCGGGGACGATGGCATAGGTATTCACGACAGCCCCGGCCGCCGCCCCGTCGCTGGTCAGCGTGACGTTGGCCACGCTGTCGCCATTGACCAGGCCCTGTGGGGAGAACTCCGTGTCGGTGAAGGTCACGGTGCTGCCGTAGGTCTTGGTCTGCGGATTGGCGGTGATGGTCAGGGCGGCCTTGCCGATGGTCAGGCTGCCGGCGACATAGGTGATGGTGTAGTCGTTGTCCACCGCGCCGCTGGCGGCGATGGCGTAGGTGCCGACATGGCTGCCGGCCGGAGCGGTGCTGAGCGTGGGCAAC
>JBEKVL010000520.1:0-5181 GCA_049514055.1 Tepidisphaeraceae bacterium
ATCGAAGGCAAGCACGTACTCCGCATTGCCGCGGTCGCCCATCGTGAAAAACTTGCCGTTGACGATGGAGAGGCTGGAATAGCCCTTCCCCATGCCGCCGATCTTCCAGAGAAGTTCCGGCTGTTTGGCGGTCCAGTCCTTGATCAGGCCCTTCTCGTCACAGCAGCCATCGCGGTTGGGCCCTCGGAAACTGGCCCAGTCGCCCCAGGCGACGGCACCGACGCAGACTGACAACACGGCGGAAGCAAGAACGAATCGACGTCTCATGTGGCAAGCTCCTTTGGTTGAGGTTAATACCAACGAACGCCGGAATTGTGGAAATGCGGCGGGAAGGGAGTTCCGGTTTCAGGATTCACGGACTTATCTGGCTGGGTGCCACGACTTGTCTACTGCAAGCCGTGCTCGCTGTCACGCGGACACGGCTTGCAGTAGACGACCCGTCGCACCCGATTCTGGGAAGTCGTTGCCTTGCGTGTTCCCCGGACTTGAACCAGGCCAGTCAATCAGTCCGCCGCTTCCCGCCGGCCGGCCTTGATGTCGGAACGGTGCTTCTTGGCATCCAGCCGTCGGAGTTTCGAACCACGCGTCGGACGGGTGGCGCGCCGGGGCTTGGGACGGTGTCTTGCCTGGACCAGCAGCTCGCGCAACCGCTCGAGGACCGCCGCGCGGTTGGATTCCTGCGAGCGGGCCGTGTCGGCGGTGATGATCAGCACCCCGTCCCTGGTCAGCCGCTGGCCGGCCAGCCCGGCGAGCCGCTGCCGCGCACCGACGTCCAGCCCGCGAAGATCCGCGACGGCCACGCGAAGCTCGGCCTTGGTATTGACTTTGTTGACGTTCTGGCCGCCCGGACCGGAGGAACGGCAGAACGAGAACCGCACGGCGCCTTCATCGGCAAACACGCCGGGAGCCAGTTCGACTTGTGCGCCGCCGCTTCGCATGGCAAAGGTCAGGTCAGGGACGGGTGCTCGCCGGCGTGGCCGCGGGAACCTTGCCGGCCTTGTGTTCACGTTCCTGAACGGCCACATGGAAATGCTGCGTGGCGCTGCCAATGAAGATGACCACCAGCAGAATGACGATATTGATCCGCATCCAGGCGACCGGGTTCTCCGGCGGCCGGCTGCCGATCGTGAGCAGCAGGGCGATGGTGATGGCTATCAGACCGACTGCTACATGCGCCATCCCCCAGAGCGACACCCCGAAGAACTCCGGCGTGCGGTACGTGGCCCACATCCGATACCCGGTCACGCCGCCGCTGAGCAATATGCCCGCCACGCTGATCCAGACAACCCAGCGAAAGACGAGTCGTGCGCGCGCGAAAGCGTAGAACCGCTGTTCGTTCTTGAGATCCTCAAGGGCAATCGGAAGCACGAGTTCGAAGAACAGCGTGCCACCGACAATAAGCGTGCTGCATACGAGGTGCAGCCATCGCACGAGGGGATAGAGCGTATTCGGCCAGAATTCAGACATGTCAAACCACCTGCAGGAATATTAACGGCAGGAGCTTGGGAATGCGAGAGGGGTCGCATGCGGTCGCGAAAACACCCCCGGCCATTGCATTTAGTACTACCGGTGCCCTCACCAATACTGTCCGGAACTCCTTCATGTTTTCTATCAAAAGACAATTTGCGCGTTTGATGCCAAGGTGTTATGACTGCGCGCATGGCACGTAAGGCCCGGCCCAAGATCGATTCCCACGCCAAGCTGCACCTGCAGATGGATGTGCGGCGATGCACGCCCCGCGGGCTGCAGATCACCGGCAAGGGCAACTCCAATGAGCAAACCGTGCTGGGGCAGAACCTGGAACCCCAGACGATCTACCTGATCGATCGGGGCTACTGCGGCTTCGATCTACTGAACCGGATCCTGGCCATCGACAGCCACTTCGTGCTGCGGATGAAGCTCGCCAGCCGAGCCGTCAGTCATTCCAATTGCGGATCGCGCGGCAATGTGATAGCATAATACGTCAATGAGTGGAGGAGTCAGTGCACAGTCGGCCTCCGCACGGCCGATATCGGAAGGAGCCGATATGCCTCAACCCGCCAAGACCCTTCCCGATCCCATGAAGGCCGTTCCGGCCGCAACCGGGCCGAACGCCGATGAGATTCTCTCTCAACTTGCCGGCGAGGAGATCGACCGCCTGCTGGCCGAGGCCGAGTCGCCCCGAAGCGATCCCGTCCCTCCGCTGGCCGTGGCCAAAGCAACAAATGTGTCTCCATCGTCTTCGCCGGCTCCTTCGTCCCCGGCACCTTTGCCGGCAGAGCCTTCAGCCGACCAGGATCTCAACCAGCAACTCGACGCCCTTTTCAATCAACTGAACCAGGAGACCGGCACACCCGCCGCACCCGAGACGCCGGCGCCGGCATCTGCCCGGCCGGCACCGCTCGAGCCATCACCGTCTCCGGCCGCGGAACAACCGAAGGCTGTCACCGCCAGTTCGGCCCAAGTCACCAGTTCACTTGCAAACGACGTCCTGGCCGCCACAGAGTTGGCCGCGATTCCCGAGCCGCCGGCCAGGGAGAACGTGGCACAGTCCCCGCCGAAGGAAGAACCTGGTTCCGGAGAACCGCCGGTTTCGCTGTTCCTCCGGCCGCTCGTTCGGCTCAGCAGCCTTTTCCCCGAGACTGCCCTGGACTGGATGGGCAAAGTCGCCATCCTGACCACGCTCAATGCCATGGCTATATTTGCCTACATTCTCATTCGCAGGCATTAGTCGTTCGTGGTCTGGGCGTTAACCGGTCTTCCAGCCTTTTCGGATCGGTTGAAGCCGGTACTACAAACACGCAATCACCGCCGCCATGCGTCCCGTCAGCCCGCGGTCGCGGCGGTGTGAGTAGAACTCCTCGGAGTCCCGCCACGTGCAGCATCCTGAGATGTCGATCTGCTCCGGCGGGATGCCCAACTGCAGCAACTGCATTTCCACCGCGCGCCGCAGATTCACTAGGCCCTTCCCGGCGCCCGCCGATCGAACCGGGGCGGCCATGCCCCATATTCGTACAAACTGTTCCAATACCTCCGGTCCAACCTCGAAGGCGTCAAACCCGATGCAAGGACCCACGGCGACCAGGAGTTGTTCCGGTACATGCGTTGGACCGCACAACCGTTTCACTGCCCTCGGCACGACGCCCGCCACCACGCCTCGCCACCCGGAATGGACGGCCGCCACACGCCGGCCGTCCCTGGTGGCCAGCAGCACCGGCACGCAGTCGGCCACACGCACGCTGGCCGCACACTGGTTGTCGCAGGTGACGATCGCGTCGGCCTCCACGGCAGGCGTCTGCGCGCTGTCGCGAGTTGCTTCGATGACGCGTGTCCCATGAACCTGCGACACACGCGTGAGAATCTGCCGGTCGAAGCCGGCGGCCCGGAGCAATCGCCGGTAGTTCTCCCTGATGTGCGCCGGACTATCCTGCGCCGATTGTCCCGAGGGATTGCCGAGGTTCAGCGTGTGAAACGGTGCCTCGCTGACGCCGCCAATCCGCGTGGAGAACGCATGCGGTGCTCCGGCCCCCGCCAGTAGCGTGGAGCGATAGAAAACGACACCGTCCGTGGAGCAAATCCGTTCCATCATGTCACCGATCCTACCGCAACTGCCCGGTCGATGGTAAACTTCCCCGCCAAGCAGGAGAAAACATGCCCCTCAGCCGCACCCCACGCATCGCCGTGTTTCCCGGCCAGTTCGATCCCATTACCTATGGCCACCTTGACGTGATTCGCCGGGGTGTGAAACTCTTCGATGAACTGATCGTCGCGGTCGGGCAGAACCCCGAGAAACAGGAGATGTTCACCATTGACGAGCGGCTAACCATGATCTCCGAACTGTTGGCCGACATTCCCGGCGCGCGTGCGGCCCGCTACGATGGCCTGACCGTGGACTTTGTCCAGTCGGTCCACGCCAATGTGATCCTGCGGGGAATCCGTGATGCTTCCGATCTGCGATACGAGTTTCAACTTGCTCTGGCGAATCGTGCAGTCGGAGGGGTCGAGACGGTCTTCATCATGACCGGCGAGCACCACGCGATGACCTCAAGCAGTTTGATCCGGCAGGTGGTGGCCCTCGGAGCCGGCGTGGATAAGCTGGAACCCCTTGTCCCGCCTAATGTTGTGGCGATGCTGAAGCGTATTCATCTCTCTCCGCGTCATCGCCGCCTGACCATCGATACGCCGGTCGAGTAGAACCCGTCTCCACCCGGCCACCACACCGGGCTGTTAACGATTTCTCACAATAATGGAATGGTACTTGAACTGTAATGTTACTTACGGCATAGTACCTATCAGTGAGAGTGGTGTCGGCAGTGTTGCCGACCCGACAAAAAGTGCCTCGGCGATGTTCGCCGGGGCCAATAAGGTCTGTCGCGGAGAAGTGGAAAACGCATCGACGCACGGCGAACAGCCTCCGGGTTGACGCTTAACAGCAATCATCATTTTATACTTGATTCACGTCGATTACGCTTGACTGCCTCGCCCCGCGACGCATTACGAAAGGAGCGTCTATATGACGCACCGTACTGTCCGTCGCTCCCAGGGTTTCACTCTGGTCGAGCTGCTCGTCGTGATCGGTATCATTGCCCTGCTTATCTCGATCCTCCTGCCGGCCCTGAACGCCGCCAAGGAACGCGCCAACCGCGTGAAGTGCGCCTCGAACCTGCGCCAGATCGGCCAGGCACTCCAGCTCTACGCCAACGATAACAAGATGTACCCGAGGACCTATTACGATCCCACGACCTCAACCAGCGGTGGCAACGCCACCACCGACACCACCTTCTTCACCGGCGGCGCCAAAATCGGCATGAACTCCAATCCGTTCAACACCACCACCGGCAACGTCGGCAAGAACTGCGTCCTGGCCGCCATGTTCCTGCTGGTCCGCACCACCGACCTGAACCAGGAAGTGTTCGTCTGCCCCAGTTCCAACCAGGAGAAGGATACTTTCACGGACGGCAGTGGCAACACGCACTCCAACAAGGAAGTCTCCAACTTCACCCAGGTCACGAACATCTCCTACTCCTTCGCCAACATGTATCCGACCAGCCAGACCAGCGCGGCCGGCGGCATGAGCCCGATTCAGGCGGGTTACAAGTGGTCCGGGAACGTGACGGCCGATTTCGCCATCGCGGCGGATCGTAATGACGGCAAGCCGGCCACCAACATCCTGTCCAACAACCCCCAGAGCGATCAGCGCAC
>JBEKVL010000521.1:0-5180 GCA_049514055.1 Tepidisphaeraceae bacterium
CGTCCGCAACCGCTTTTCCTCGGCCGACCTGATCATCCTCGGCGACTTTGCCATGTCCCTCTCCACCGAAACCACGGGCTCGCTCATTGCCCAGTGCGGTTTCCGCGACCTCAACGCCAAAGACACCGCCACCTTCACCACCGGCAAGCCCTACGCCCGCGCCTTCGTCCCCGAACACTCCGAACGCCTGGCTTCCAACAAATCCATCGGCCTCGCCACCTACCCCGTTTTCGGCCCCGAAATCTTCCGCCAGAAACTCTCCGACAGCTTCATCATCACGGTGGACTTCTCCAAGAAGTGACCGATTGACACAAGTTGATGCGGTCTCAGGAGAGTAAATCCGCCCGCTTCTTGGTGGCGCAGTCCGGCCGGATCAGTTCGATTCGGTCATCGCACTTGGTGCTGCCGGTGCCCTCACCGGCAGGTTCGTCCCTCGGTTTTCCGCCAGTGAGGGCACTGGCGGCACTTTCATCACTCAAATGCGATCACCCTGCCAGCCCCCGAAAATTCCCCGAATTTCCTCTTGACACAACCACTAACAATTAAATATAATACAAAGTCGCTATAATCTTTAACATCTTCACCCTTTCTCCCCGCAGGTGCCCCATGTCCTCCTCCACCCACTCCTTCTTCATCCCCTTCGTCGCAGAGCCGGCCCTGAGTGCTCGAAGGGTCCCGCTTCGTCATTTCGTCGCCAATTCCCCTCTTTGCCAGTCGGATTTGTCGCCAATAGCGCAAGATGGTGCAGGACAATGCATGCCCACCTCCGCCTCCCACCACATTTCGCATTCAAGCACTTCGCCTGGATTCGTCCACCCTTCTCTGCCTGACACCGGGAGCGCACGCCGGAACTCCCCGGGACCCATCGGGACGTTCTTTGGACCCGAAAAAGACTCGCTTTTCCAGACACCACGCCTTCGCCATGCAAACCGTAAAGACCTTTGGAGCCTAAAGTTATGTCTGGCGACCCCTATCGATCCCCATTTCTTGCCACTCAAAAATATTTTTTCTTCCCTCTCAACCGCCGGCCTTCCGCACCCATCCCGCAATAAAGGTGCACGGCGCCGGGGTGGGTGGCCGGCGCCGTGCGGGGGGTTAGGAAAGGACCGTTGTCGAACCCGGACAACCACTGACCCTGCTGATGCGTTGCCTGACTCAGCACTCACCACAGAGCACTTGTTTCCCCCTACTGGGGGGGATGTGCTCCCGGCCGCAGGAGAGAGGGTAAAGAGTCGCTTGGGCTCGTTTGTTTCTTCGCGTCGCGGACAGGAGAGATTTACGGTACGACCGGCGGCCGGGCAAATGGATTTGGTGAAATCGGATCGTCCGGTAAGATGCGAGGCCCATTAACCAAGGAGACACCGTGAATCATTCGCCCAGCCGTCGAAATGTTCTCGCCGGATTCGCCGCCGCGGCGGCCGCCTCGGCCTTGCGAACGCAGGCCGCTGAGGAAAAGACCGCCGTCGCCATCATCGGGTGCGCCCACATCCACACGCCGGGCTTCGGCAACATGCTCAAGAAACGCGATGACATCAGCGTGAAATATGTCTGGGACCACGACCAGGCCCGGGCCAAGGCCTATGTCGACAAGTTCGCCGCGAAGTTCATTGAGAAACCGGCCCAGGCACTGGACGATCCGGCCGTCAAGGCGGTCATCATCTGTAGCGAGACCAACCGGCACACGGACCTGGTCGTTCCCGCGGCCAATGCCAAAAAAGCGATCTTCGCGGAGAAGCCGCTGAGCGCCTCGGGCAAGGAAGCGCTGGCGATGGCCGAGGCCATCGAGAAAGCGGGCGTGGCGTTCTCGACGGGATATTTCATGCGCGGGGATGCGAAGAATCTGTTTCTGAAGGAGCAGGTTGCCGCTGGAGCGTTCGGGAAGATCACCAAGGTGTACGCATCCAACTGTCACAGCGGGTCGATCGGGCACTGGTTCGACAAGGAGTGGCGCTGGATGGCCGACCCCAGGATCGCGGGCGTCGGCGGGTTCGGCGATCTGGGGACGCATTCGCTGGACATCCTGATGTGGGTGCTGGGCGACATCGAGTCCGTGGCGGCCGACGTGCAGGTGGTGCTGGGCAATTACGGCGACTGCGACGAAAGCGGGCAGGCCTCGATCAAGTTCAAGAACGGCGCCCTGGGCACGCTGGTGGCCGGCTGGGTGGACATCGCCAACCCGGTGTCGATCATGATCTCCGGCACCGAAGGCACGGCCACGGTGTTCCATGACAAATTGTATTTCAAATCGAACAAGGTGCAGGGCTCGAACGACGGCCAGCCGTGGGCGAAGTTGCCCGCGGGCAAACCGCACGCGTTTGAGATGTTCCTGGACAAGATCACCAACAAGGGCGAGCCCATGCTGGTGACCCCGCACGAAGCGGCCATGCGCGTGGTCGTGATGGAAGCCATGTACGCGGCGGCGAAGGAGAGGAAGTGGGTGAGTTTGTAGCTGGCGGTGCGTTTGGCGCACCCTGTAGCCGCGATCGCTGATTGCGGTTCTTTGCGCGCGATGGCACCTTTGATTTGCCTGACTGAACCATATTGGCGGACAGTCAGGCGCTGGCCTTCAGCTTCGGACGATACGATTCGAGTTTCTGCATGGCTTCCCGCCCGTAGAGTTTCTCGCCGCAATCAGGACACTCGTGGAACTGCACATCCGGCACCTCGTAGGATCGTCCTTTGAAGTTCCGGGTCACACTCCGGCAAACGACACGGATGCGTTTGCTTCCACAGGTTGGACAGATACGTATATCGAGCATATTCGTTATTCGGCGCGTTTGGCCGAGATCATGAAATAGTACGTTTCCACATCGCCTTCGGCAACAAATTTCCCTTTGGAATAAATGGGTTGACCCATGAGGTTCGTGCTCTGGATGATGTGCAGGTACTCGCGGCGATGCTGGCGCAATAGGCTTGTGGAACGTATTGTCTTGTAGATGGCAACGGCGTTCACAATGGACTCGAGCACATCGGATTCGATCAACCCGTCGGATTCCATTTCAATGCGGGCCTTCTCGCTGAATTCATAGCGCCCCGCCAATATCGCCCGTTTTATCTTGATTAGAATGTCACTCATACGCGGTTAGCATGATACTGAACGTGCAGGGAACAGCAACATGACGCCACAACAACGCCACGACAAACCGGCGGGTTTTGGATACCATCAAGCGCCATATGGCCATCAGCATCCTCGATCTCTTCACCATCGGCATCGGCCCCAGCAGCTCGCACACGGTCGGGCCGATGCGGGCGGCGCGGCGGTTTGCCGATGCGCTGTCCCAACAAGGGCTCATCGAGTGTGTGATGCGCGTCGAGGTGCGGCTGTACGGCTCGCTGGCGCTCACCGGTCTCGGGCACGGCACGGACAAGGCGGTCCTGCTCGGACTCGGAGGGCAGACGCCGGAGGATGTGGACCTGGCATCCATCCCCGCGCGGCTCGAGCGCGTCCGTAGTCAGCACATGTTGCGGCTGGGCGGCATCCGCGAGATCGCCTTCGACGAACCTCGCGATTTGCTCTGGCACAAGACTGAATCGCTGCCGGCGCACCCGAACGGGATGCGGTTTGTCGCGCGTGGCGCAGACGGTGAGACGATTCTCGACGCTGTCTACTACAGCGTCGGCGGCGGATTCGTGCTGGATGAAGCCGAAGCAAGTGGGGCCAGCGTCCTCGCTGGCCTGCCGCCTTCAGGCGGTACTACGAGCGTGCCAGCGGGGACGCCGGCCCAGCTTCCCTTCGGTTTCCGCAGCGGCCAGGAGATGCTGCGGATGGCCGGCGAGTCGGGGTTGAGCATCAGCGAGATGATGCTGCAAAATGAGTCGGTCTTTCGCCCCGAGCAGGAAACACGCGATCGACTGCTGCGCGTCTGGCGGGCCATGAGCGAGTGCGTCGAGCGCGGCTGTCGCACCGAAGGCACGCTGCCCGGCAAACTGGCCGTCACCCGCCGCGCGCCGCGGCTCTATCGCGAACTGACCGAACACCCCGAGATGAACCTGCGCGATCCGCTGGCCGTGCTCGACTGGGTCAGCATGTGGGCCATGGCCGTCAACGAGGAAAACGCGGCCGGCGGGCGCGTGGTCACCGCGCCGACCAACGGCGCTGCCGGCATTCTCCCGGCTGCGCTCCACTACCTCGTCCGCATCCGCGGCACGGATGATGACCACGTTGTCCGCTTCCTGCTGACGGCCGGGGCCATCGGCATTCTCTACAAGCTCAACGCTTCGATCTCCGGCGCGGAAGTCGGCTGCCAGGGCGAGGTGGGCGTGGCCTGTTCGATGGCCGCCGGCGCGCTGGCCGAGGCCCTCGGCGGCACCGTCCCACAGGTCGAAAACGCGGCCGAGATCGGCATGGAGCATAACCTCGGCCTGACCTGCGACCCCATCGGCGGCCTGGTGCAGGTGCCCTGTATCGAGCGCAACGCCATGGGCGCCATCAAGGCCATCAACGCCGCAAGGCTGGCCCTGGCCGGCGACGGCACTCATCGCGTCTCGCTGGACCGCGTCATCGCCACCATGCGGCAGACCGGGGCGGATATGAGCAGCAAGTACAAGGAAACCGCCCGCGGCGGACTGGCGGTGAATGTGATCGAGTGTTGACGCTGCCAGTCGGGTCCGCCCTGCGGCCCGTTTCTGTCCTACGTCGAGGGTGCGTCCGGACGAAATGGTCCACAGTGCGGACCCTACCGAAGCAACTCCTCCACGAGCTTGGGCATGGGATAGATCTTCTTCAGCGCCTCGACAATCGCCGCCGAATGCACCGAGACAGCCCGACCGGCGGTGTCGGTGTAGGCGAAATCCCATACCAGGCTCTGAATGTTGCCGTCGAAGATCAGGCCGACGTATTGGCCGTCGCGGTTGATGACCGGGCTGCCGGAGTTGCCGCCGATGATGTCGTTGGTGCTGACGAAGTCCAGCGGAGTGGCCAGGTCGAGCTTGTCGCGGGCGGCGGCGATGGCCGTGGCGAGGTCGAACGGCGGGCGGTTGTCGAAGCTGGCCGATCGGCCGAAGAGATCGAAGAACGTGGTCTTCCAGGGGATGAGCGTGGTGTTCAGTTCGTAGCCGGCGACGCGCCAGAAGCAGTCGACATATTACAGCCTGAGTGGCAGCCGCCTGGCCGACATTGCCCTGACGCTGCTCCGCCGGGCCGATGAACTGGAGAAGCCCAACGACAAACGCTACGAGGA